>NZ_VOZD01000026.1:0-55097 GCF_013419915.1 Acinetobacter sp. YH12043 | reverse complement strand
GCATGTTCCGCGTCCTTGCAATACTGTGTTTACATACAGTCTATCGCTTAGCGGAAAGTTCTTTTACCCTCAGCCGAAATGCCTGCCGTTGCTAGACATTGCCAGCCAGTGCCCGTCACTCCCACTCTATTGATGTGTGCTTAAAAAACAGGAGGGTTTAACTTGGTAAACTATACATACTCATTAGGAGTTTACCATGAGCAAGAAACAGAAGACTTACACCGCAGAATTTAAAGCTGAAGCCATAAAAGCCATTGAAGAGAACCAAGGTAATGTATCGGAATCCGCTAGACAACTTGGCATTTCAATGCAAACCCTTTCGAACTGGAATAACAAAGCAAAGGCTGGAACTTTAGCAGGCACAAAACAGTATTCGCCCGATCTAAACGCCTTACTCGAAGAAAATAAGAAGCTTAAACAACAGCTCAAAACAGCTGAAATGGAACGTGAATTTTTAAAAAAGGCAGCAGCGTACTTTGCCAAAGAAAGTCAGTGAGGTACGCCTATATGAAATCGCAAAGCCACTTATTTCCGATTATTTTAATGGCTCGATTACTTCGTGTATCCGTTTCTCGCTTTTATGATTGGCTAAAGCGAGGCATGAGTAAAAGATCAATTCAGCGAAATCAGCAGACAATTTTGGTCAAAATAGCCCATGAAGAAACCAAACAAAGCTATGGCTATGTTCGATTAACCAAGCATTTACAAGCGCAAGGTATCAAAATAAGTACGTATGCTGTGCGCCAAATAAAAAAATCAAATCAGTTGTATTGTAAGCGCCATAAGCGTTTCAAAAGAACCACGAACAGTGATCACAACCGTTCTATTTATGACAATTTACTCAAGCAACAGTTTTCAATGACGAAGCCTAATCTTGCGTGGTCGAGTGACATTACCTACATTTGGACGGCTGAGGGCTGGTTGTACTTGGCAGCTGTCAAAGATCTTTACACGAAACAGGTTGTTGGCTATAGCTTAAATGAGCGCATGACAGCCAAGCTTGTTTGTGATGCATTGAATATGGCTATTCGCAATCAGAAACCTGCTAAAGATCTCATTGTACATTCAGATAGAGGCAGCCAATATTGCAGTAATGAATATCGAAACTTACTTGAGAAATTTGATTTTCAGGGTTCAATGAGCAAAAAAGGCGACTGCTTTGATAATGCACCGATAGAGAGTTTCTGGGGCATACTCAAAAATGAACTAGTCCATCATCGCAACTACAAAACAAGGGAAGAAGCCAAAGCGGATATTACAAAATATATAGAGTTATTTTATAATCAGCGAAGAATTCAAAAAGGCTTGGATTTTAAGACACCAAATCAAATGGCAGAAGACTTTTATCGGTTAGCTGCCTAGAATCTCCCAAGTGAAAGTCTCCTGCTAATTCAGCACACATCACTGTTGATAAATTTTCTAAACAAAAAGGATCAAACTAATCTATAAGCTTTGTGGGTTAGAAAAAAAATAACTCACTTTGCATTGATCATATTTAAATTCTTGTTTTATCCATAGCACTAACCTATTAATTTTAAAAAATAATAGGTACTGGCTAAATAGCAAATCGATACATATCTTTTTCATAGAGGAAATATGATTTTAGTAAGTTCTTGTCTGGCTGGCTTAAAGGTACGTTATAACGGGACGCATAGCTTAAACGAAAAAATCGAAAAATTAGTCAAAGATGGAAAAGCTACTATGGTATGTCCAGAGATTCTTGGCGGTTTATCAACACCACGCGAACCTGCCGAGATTTCGGGAGGTAATGGCGATGATGTCTTAGATGGAAAAGCCTGTGTAATTGAAAAATCAGGAAAGGATGTGACTTCAATCTATATTGAAGGGGCATATAGAACTTTAAAAAAAGTTCAATTATTAAAAGCTACTCTGGTAGTGCTTAAAGAAAATAGCCCTTCATGTGGTAGTTCAATGATTTACGATGGTCAATTTAATGGGAATAAGATCTATGGCAATGGAGTTACCTCCGCTTTGCTTAAACGTCATAATATAAAAGTCATTTCAGAAGAAACTTTTTGGCAACTTTTACCCTAGTTCCTCCGCTTTTATTTAAAATCTTCATGCAACTCCAACCACGCCCCCCTTTGCAATATCAAGTCTCTTCGGTATTTAGAGATATAGTGAGGTAATAATCTAAGAAGCATATCCATTACTTCCACATCAGTTAAAAAGTAGTGGTTCAATTTTATGCTGTAATTCTTTAACAATTTTAGCAAGCTGATCATGTAAAACTAACCAACATTGCTCATGACCTTGCCCAATATATTCATCTATTATGAGTTGCAAAATGTCTTGATCTATCTGACTTAAGAATTCTAAAAACCATGTCGCAGCAACATCCTTGGCAACTATTGTTTTATGATCTAATGTATAAGCTATACGGCATAGCGCTAAAATTTGATTACATTCATCCTGATCGTCTTTCCAATGAGCAATAATTTGTGGATAAGTTTTTTGCATGGCAAATATTAATTGTTCATAGCTAATTGGATTTAACCAATCGCAAATATCAGGTCCAAAGATAGTAATGTTATGTAATTGGGCAGTTTTAAGTAAAATACTAATATCTGGATCAGATTGACTATAAAGTAATTCACCTTTGAGTAATTCTTCTCTCAACCACTCGCCATATTGTAGCTGATATGTATATGGATGATTTTTATTGGTAATACTCCCTTTTTCTAATATCGTAATTTCTAAGGCACGCGCTGTAGCATGACCAATCGGAACAGATATATTTAGAAAATTCTGCGCTAATTGTTTTCTTTCCTGATCGGTAATTTCACGTTCAATAATAACTAAAATATCAAGATCACTTTTATGTTTTAAACCACCATCAACATACGAACCATATAAATAAATAGCATAAAGCTTATCTTTAAAATTTTTTTGTAAAAGCTGTTTTACACTTTCAACTTGGCGACACTCTTCATCATTTAAGCTTTGCATATGATTTTTAATTTAAAAAAATAAGTAATGAATTCATAGAGCATTATACAGAATAAGTGTAAATAATTTAATCAATTAGTAAATAACATACTATTTTTACAATATATTTACTTTCAATATAGAGTTTAATACATAAAACTCTATCAATCAAAAAAAGCTTGAAACAACATCTGAATAGTAAGAGTCATTTCCTCCTCACTTAGAGATGGATCCGGAAATTTGAACAACTCCTATAAGTGATACTCTGCTCCTCAAATGATGTTATAAACATCAATATATGGAGTATTTTATGGCACGTAGACCAAGAAGAAATCATTCAAACGACTTTAAGGCTAAGGTAGCACTTGCTGCGATCAAAGCAGAAAAAACACTTGCTGAATTGAGTTCTGAGTTTGATGTTCATCAAAACCAAATTATTGACTGGAAAAATCAATTGATCTCAGCTTCCTCACAAGCTTTCGATCAATCAAAAGCTCCATCAGAACCTCCCATTGATCTTAAAAAGTTACATGCAAAAATCGGTGAGCAGGCATTAGAAATTGATTTTTTAGAAGGTGTGTTGAAGAAACTGGGCCGCTTCAACCACAAAAGTTAATCGATCACTCACTTCAGATTTCAGTATCTAAACAAGCTAAGTTACTGAAAGTCTCTCGTGGTTGTTATTATTATCGCCCAAAACCTGTTAGCTCATCAGATCTGAAGCTGATGCGATGTATTGATGAATTACATATGCAATATCCTTTTGCAGGCAGTCGTATGATGCGTGATTTGTTGAATCGTCAAGGGCATCATATAGGACGACGTCATACACGTACTTTAATGAAGAAAATGGGTATTCAGGCGTTATATTGCAAACCAAATTTAAGCCAGGCTAATCAAGCTCACCGTAAATATCCATATCTGCTCAAAGGATTGGCTATTCAGCGCAGTAATCAAGTGTGGTCTACTGATATAACGTATATCCCTATGGCAAAAGGCTTTGTTTATTTATGTGCTGTGATTGATTGGCATAGCCGCAAGGTACTTGCGCATAGGGTATCGATTAGTATGGAGGTGGATTTTTGTATTTCGGCTTTAAATGAAGCGATTGAAAAATATGGATCACCTGAAATATTGAATACAGACCAAGGCAGTCAGTTCACCAGTGATGCATTTATTGATGTATTGAAATCAAATGGCATTCAAATCAGTATGGATGGTAAAGGTCGATGGGTAGATAATGTGATGGTTGAACGATTATGGCGGAGCGTTAAATATGAAGAGGTGTATCTCAAAGCTTATAGCAGTGTCACAGATGCGAAAAAGCAATTGAGTGCATATTTTGAGTTTTATAATCTGAAACGACCTCATTCGAGTCTAGACAAAATGACACCAAATGAGTTTTACTATGATCAGCTACCCCAACAAAACAAGGTGGCTTAACTAGAGCGGAATATCACTTATAAATACGCTTTTAGTTGTTCAAACAAGTGGAACCACCTCTGTTTGTAATGATATTTTATAAAATTCAATATTAGATCTGCAGAGAAAAACTTATCAAACTAAGTATTGGCTAGTCTTTTTCTTCGAAAAACTTATCAAACGAAGTATTAAGTTAATCTTTTTCTTCAACTTCTTCCTTAAACTCAAACAAATCATTCATCGTACAGTTAAAGTACTTACACAACTTATCGGCGACTGGTAATTCAATACGTACAGCACGGTCATAATACATACTTGTGAGCGTGTTGCGATTGATACCTGTTGCATGCACCACTTCACTTAATTTTAAAATTTTTCTATCGCCCATGAGGCTAGATAACTTACAAGTAATCATATTTAAATTAATTTACAAAAAATAACTTGCTGTGGGTTATTTGAAGTTGTTGACTGAGTAATACTTTGCTAAAATTAACCTACAGCAGGTTATTACAACTTATAGAAAGTATATTTTATCCATTTCAACTAAATTATAACTTTTTAAATATAAGGATTGAACCTGCATTAGATTATTTTGTGGAGATGACCGCCGTGTTACCAAATGAGTTATTGATCAGCCAGCAAGCTCGTGACTTAGGAAATCAATTAATTAAAGAAATGAACATCAATAGAAGTTATGGAATGGCTAATTTTCTTGGAGTAAATACTTGCTATGATAATCATCAGGCTGTACTTATTTGGACATTTCAACTGCTTGAAAGGGAACCTGCCTTAAATGAATTAGCAGAAATTAAAAAATATTTTCTTTTAATCTTTCCAGATAGTGTTTATCAATTAGCCTAAGTTGTTTTTAAAATTAATTTATTAAATAAAAAGCACTAAATCAAAGAAAGCTTTATTTAAAAATACCTATTAATTCAAAAACATACCATTTACTGAATATATGAAGCATAGGTTCCTGCTCTATCACTCACTCGTACTAAAATTACATCGCTCTTTTTACTGATACTAAACAATTTATGTCCACGCCACGTTCTGCGGCTTCGAGGGCTAGTTTTTGTTGAACCACTGAGAACAAGGACAACAAACTGCCTACTATATTTTCCCGGAGAGTGGTGTAGGAACTTTTTCATTATTGCTAATCATATCAGCGACAACATCAGCAACGAGCTCCTCTATTCCTGAGAATGCTTTAGACTGATCCGCATCAAGCCAAGACAATGATGGAAACTCAGCACATCATTCGTTTAAGACCTATTTTAATGACGGCACTGGTCGCAAGTTTAGGTTTTATTCCAATGGCGTTAAACACTGGAATTGGTGCAGAAGTACAACGACCACTAGCAACAGTTGTTATCGGCGGTATTGTATCTTCTACAATTTTAACTTTGTTTGTATTGCCTATTTTATATCAATGGGCGCATGGCTCTGAGAGTAGCAAACAGCAATCCGACGAAATTTAAAATCAAAAAAAGCAGCTTAATTACTAGGTTATGCCTAATTAAGCTGCTTTTAATATTGTATGCCCAACATTTTATTGATAAAGCTTACTGCGCTTCATCCCGACAATTTTCATTTAAAAACTCAAACTCTATCGTTGTATGCGATAAATGATAGGAAGATAATTTAGCTGCAACTTCTTGTTTAAGCCTAATTAATTCTTTAACGTCAAAGTTGTCACTCAGCTCAAGGTGCGCTGTTAAAACGTGACTTTCACCATCTAGTGACCAAAAGTGCATGTGGTGGATACCATTAACTTCAGGAAATTCCATTAGTGATAGTTTAATACGCTTTTGAGTCTCTTTATCGGGTGCAGCTTGAAGAAATAAAACGAGTGTTGATTTCAGGTTTTTGAAAACATTAAACAAGATGAACAGCGTGAACCCTATTGATAAAAGGGGATCTAATATCGGCAGTTCAGCGAACAACAGTACGATAGAGACTATAAGAACGGCAACCCATCCAAGTACATCTTCAAGAAGGTGCCATGTCAGCACTTTCTCATTTAATGTTTCACCCGCTTTTAATTTTAATACAGCATATCCGTTAACGGCAACGCCGAGTATCGCTAGCCCTAACATCCCCTCGACTACAGGCATTTCAGGATTGGACAGCTTTGGAATTGCTTCAAATAAAATCCAAATTGAGCCAATGATTAAAACAATACTGTTTATCAATGCGCCAAAGAGAGTAAGTCTACGATAACCATAACTAAACTTATCTGATGCTTCTTTATCTGAAAAACGACTTAAAATCCACGCAAAACCTATTGAAAGACTATCACCAAGATCGTGAACTGCATCTGCCATTATCGCCGTACTGTTAGTGAGCCAACCACCTATAAATTCGATAATAGTGAATGTCACATTAAGGAAAAATGCCCAACCAATACGGTCATCTTTACCATGTTGATGACTATGATTATGGTTGTGCATTTTGTACCTCTAGTACTTTTCTATTTCTTAGTTTTGATACATTCATATTAATCAAGTGACGTATCAAGCGTTGATATATCCAGCGTTTGAACCCCGACAAGTTAGTCCCTTTTTCGAGATAGAACTCATCAGGGGAATCATAAAGCCCAAAGTCATCATGAATACCTTCTTTTTGAATATAGGTATTTTCTCCACGCCAATCTGTATCTGGTGATGAAAAGCACTTTGTTGCAACACCATAACCACAAAAATCATCTTTTACTTGGTCAAATTTCTCCTGTAGAGAGCTTAAGTATTGCTCATCCAATATAAAGCCCTCTAAGTTTATCCAACGCCCTTCAAAGTAAACTTCTACCCAACTATGAATGATGTATTTAGGTGCTAACCAAAATACATAGCTTGGGATAGCACCTTTTTGTAGTTGCTGGTCTATGGTAAACCCATGAAATCGGCATTGAATGCCTAGTCCACGCAATAGTGCCATTAACAGATTACCCTTAGTATTACATTGTCCATAACCATCTGCTAGCACATCGCTTGCTGCAATATCATCGCTTTCATTATAACCAAAGAAAATCTCATCTTTTACAAACTGATAAGCGGCACCAATTTTGTTGAAGTTATCCAAGTTTTTCCACCTACGTTGATCGATCAAGGATTGGATATCTTTGTGTTCAAAATTAACGATATTCGTATTGTTTAAATATTTCTCAGTCATTTTTTATATATCCTTTTCGTTGCATACTTATACTATAGACTCTATAGTAACTATAGAGTCAAATGTCTGGGGGAAATTGATGAAAATAGGCGAATTGTCAAAAAAATCGGGCTGTTCAATACAAACGATTAGATATTATGAAAGAGAAGGATTTCTGTTAAATCCAAATCGTTCAGAAGGTAATTTCAGGCTGTATGATAGCAAAGCACTTAAACAATTGGAATTCGTAAAGCATTGTCGCAGCCTAGATATATCACTCAATGATATTAAACGTCTTATCGAATTAAAAAATAAGCCAGAAGAAAGCTGCTCTAGCGTTAATGCATTAATTGATCAGCAACTTGCACTAGTGAATAAACGCATGAAAGAATTAAGGGCGCTTAAAGCTGAATTACAACAAATGGCTAGTGCTTGTGGTTCGAACAACCCAACATACTCATTATATTCTGCTGACCATGTAACACGGCAAGTATATTGTTTACTATCCATTTGAAACCCCATAATGTTTTAAGTCTATGTATAAAAGTACGATTTTCACTTAGCAGTACTTAAATAATCACCCCACCACTGCATCATTTCAGTCCGCTGGGCTAAATAGTCAGCGTGATTATAGCTGGCACGGGTACGGTTCTTATCAATATGTGAAAGTTGTGCCTCAATCCAGTTATCCTGGAACAAACCTGAGTCATTCAAAATGGTACTAAAAGTGGAACGTAGTCCATGAGAGGATAATTGATGTTTTCCATAGCCCATCTTACGTATAGCCATATTTAATGTATTAAAATGAATCGGTTGATTATGTTTCCGTGGGCTAGCAAAAATGTACTTTTCACCGTATGACCATTGCATGACGTCTTTTAAAATATCTAAAGCCTGATCTGAAAGTGGAACTAAGAAGTCGGGAATCTCATGGCCTAATATGACTTTTCGTCGAAACTGTTTAATATGCAAGGCAGGTATTTTCCAGACTTTTTCATTTAAATCAAAATGATGAGGCTCAGCCAATAACAATTCAGCCCCTCGCACGCCAGTATGTAATTTGAACAGCAGTGCTTTTTTAATAATCGGATGGGCATCCAATTTTTGTAATTTATACTTAAAATCAGATATATCCTCCGCTTTCAAATACGGATAATTTTTCTTGATTTTACTGTTAATGGCGATTTTATTTAAACCATGCGCGATGTTGAATTCACAATAACCCATCGCTACAGCGTAGTCATAAATTTGGTTCAAATAACTACAAGCTTTCTTGACAGGTTCTTTTACTTGGCGTCCCTCTATTTTTTTGATTACTGAAACCAGGTCATAACGCTTGATGTTTTGAAAAGGTAGATCCTGAAGGTCTGGATAAATATCTTGCTGTAAGCATCTTTCTGCTAACTGTAGTACACCACAGCGGGGTAGATCGTTGAAGGCATTTTTCAGTTTGAACTGTAACCACTCCTCCCCGACCTTACCAAAGGTGATGACATTAGAGGCAGTATCTTGTTCAAAACAGAAATCATTGTCTTTAAAGTCATCTCTGACTTGTCGTGCCTTTTTCAGCGATAAATCAGGATAACGACCTAACTGAATGCGTCGACGTTTTTTAGTTTGTGGATCTGTATAGCGATAGCACCAAGATTTTCTTCCACTCGGCTCAATCTTCAGGCTAAGCCCATCTTCATCGGATAAAAAACTGGTTTTTTCCTTACAATGAGCTTGGCGAACTTTAATTTCAGTAAGACTCATGGAATTTAAATGAAACCTAACAATGGGTTGATTGGATCAATTATATCAAAATAGAACGCTTTATGTATGATGCGTACACTACGCATCATATAGATTTGTAAAGTATTGTTTTATAAATTTATTATTCAATATACTTTAATTTTAGTAACCAGTAGGAGTACCACTTCTTTTTTAGTTCTCAAATATCACGTTTTTTTTGACGCAATGATTCTATCTCGGACTTCGTCAGCTGTTTTACGAGAGATGAGGATATACTTTACCTCCCACTCTGTGAGCCTTTCAACGTCTCACGGCTCTATTTAATGTTATTGAATAATCAATGGATACCAGTAAAGCCTTTTAGGTCTGCTATTGTTTCTAATACAATAGTCTCCACGATCAAGGATTGGACTCAATGCATATTCCAGCATAAACCTACCACCTATTCCTATTCGCACCCTACCACTCATTCCTATTCCAAATCGGCCACTTAGGGTTTATTCAGTAATAGAATTTAAAGGCTTTATTGCCCAAACCTATATTCTTAAAAGCTTATTCAGCAATATAATTCTTAGATAAATTGCATATTCTTATCGTAAAGGACACTGATTCTTCTTTCATTTGGACAGTTACTATGAATTCACTTCCGTCCTAATAATCTGCCCCAAAAGCTTTTTGGCTTCCGATTCGGATCGGCTTTGTTGCACAAATACCTAAGAATATGATTTTATTAAATTTATTCTTAGGTTGAAATTTTCACAAACCTTTAAAAATCAGTGCCTTGCAAAATGTTTATGCAACAAAGCCTATTTAAATCGGCAACTTGAACATATTGATAAGTTAATAAATAATCACATAGATCAAGATCCAACATTGAAACAGGATTTGAAATTACTGCAAACTATTCCTTCAATCGGTGAACGATCAGGCTTATTACTGTTGGGGTTATTTCATTCGCACAAGTTTGAAAAAGCAAGTCAAGCTGCTGCATATGTAGGTTTGGTTCCAGTACATCAGTTGTCTGGCAGTTCAGTCAACAAGCAAAGTCACTTATCAAAAGCAGGTGACAGTAAAATACGCTCAGTATTGTATATGTCGGCATTAACAGCGATTAAATATAATCCACACATTGAAGCTTTATATCAACGATTATTAAGCCAGGGTAAAAATAAAATGTGTGCTTTAGGTGCTGCAATGCGCAAGCTTATACATCTGTGTTATGGCGTTTTAAAACATCAGACTGCCTATCGAAGAGATTATTTAGTGGTCGAATAATCTCAAAACCTGATTGACTACCAAGACGGTATCTCAGGTCCCGAATTTATCAGTCACGAATTTGTGCGCTGGGCTACTGAGCACGGTATTCGTATTGAATATATTCAACCGGGTAAGCCACAGCAGAATGCGTATATTGAACACTATAATCGGACCATACGTTATAGTTGGCTGAGCAAGCATTTATTTGATACTTTGGATGAAGTACAAGATTATGCAACAAACTGGTTGTGGCATTACAACCATGAAAGACCACATCAAGCTAACAAAGGAAAGCCACCTCTAATGGCTGCTTAACCTCTACTTTTAACTTCGGTTATTTATTGAAGGATTACCTTAAAAACTATTAATGTAGCTCCATTTTAAATAAAGAACCGCTTTTTTATTCAAAATAGGGTAGGAACGACTTTAACTAAATCAGTAAGGAATACTTAATGAAATATATCTAATCTCACCTATATTGTTATATGAAATATATATTGTAAATGGAATATCTTCAATTTTCCATTTTTGGCTTCTAACCACGCCATCATCATTCTTAATAAATAATGGCACTCCTAACATATTTTCAATTTCAGCTTTATTCATTGAAAATTTTAAATTAAATGGCAGTTCTTGTTTATATTGAGAAAAGCCTTCCACACCATCATTATAAAAAAATATAGTCGTTAAGTATATTTTTTCACCAGTTATGGGTTTGTCCTCCTGATTTAAATAAAAAGACTCATCAGTAAATATAAAACCCAATCCCTCATCATATTTACTAATATAAAAATTATACTCATCCAATAAATCACCATCTTCATCATAAATTGGTAATTTAATTTCCTCTTGACTTTTCACAAATTGATTTTTAACAAAAAAATCAACTAATTTTTCATCAATATTTGACTTACCCAACAGTGATATTAAATGATCAATAAACTTATTTGTCATTCTTTCTCGCCTCCTCATCCATAATATTTTTCAAAAATTTATCATAATCAGCATTATTTTTACAGCTCAATGTAGTACATGCTTCTTGCAACTTTGTAACGTACTCAGGCGTTAATTTTTTTGCATTATCTATCATTGCCTCAGAATCCCTAATTTGTGCTGCTTGTAAATCATTTGCATCATTTTCAATGAGTCCTTTATTATTTTTTCCTGCATAGGTTGGACCTGCGGCATGCACCTCATTTGGTACAGTTACACTCATTCCTTCATTAATAATACGATTTTTCTCTGCTTGAGTTAAGGGCGCTTCCTTTAAGTCTTCAGCTCTCTTTAATAATGCAGCTTTAGACGGCTGATGATCTCTAGCCACGGTTCCATCTCCAGTGACTTTCTTTTGATTTCCATAATTATCAACCCATCCCACATCAAGAGATTGCTTTTGATTTATTTCAATATCAGCATCTTTCCCCTTAGTGACACCTTTACCTACTCCAGCACCTACAACTCCAGCCACAGCATTAATTAAATATTCTGCACCTTGTTTATTTTTTTCAATTTCATTTGCAAATTTCAATTCATCTAATTTATTTTCAGATGTTGAGGCTTCAATTTCTTTAACTTTCTCTGAATTAGTCCAATTATTAATCGTATTTGAATTGGTAACATGAGCGGCGGCAGTTAATGATGTCGCCAGCGCATCAAATCCTTGAGCTATTTCAGCTCCTACCGCACTATCTAAAGCTAAAGATTTTCCTGTCTCAATTGCTAAACGGACTGGGCCTGAAATCATTAGTCCTACCGCAAGTTGAACAGTACCTAAATCAACTCCAGTATCTTCACTAATCTGCTTTATATTATTTCCTAAATCAGCAATATTGCTTAATATCGTCATACCAACTGTGGTTTGGGTCGTAACTTTTGTCTCAATGTCAGTTCCTTTCGCATAAATTACTTCTTGTTCATTTACGCCTATTTTAGGTTGTTTAAAAATCGTTTCTAAATCAACACCAGATTGAGCTAATGTATCTAGTTGACTCTGAATTTCACTAAACTCTTTTGCTGCATAGAAAAAATCTAATTTAGAAAATAAAGCTTCAACTTCTTTTGGCTCTATCCCTCGTTTGAGCAATTCACTTGCAACTTTGTCACCAACTACACCCGTTTCTTTATATTCACTTGGTAAATTGTAAAGCCTTGCCTGAATATTATTTAGTGTTTGTAAAGCCTTATCTTTATACTCACCCGCTGGTAAGGCTTGTGCTAAATTTTCTGCACTTTGACGGAAATTCTCTGGCAAATCCTTCTGTTCTTGAATAATCTCCTGTCGTCCAGCTTCTGTCAGTAATCGATGATCAATCGTTACTGAACCATCCAGCATACCTGTGGTCTGATCACGAGTAATTTCTTGGGTATTGTTGATATCACGGTTGGTGGTATGGTAATCCTCCCATAAATAACCGAAGTTAAAAGCAGAGGTTAAGCAGCCATTAGAGGTGGCTTTCCTTTGTTAGCTTGATGTGGTCTTTCATGGTTGTAATGCCACAACCAGTTTGTTGCATAATCTTGTACTTCATCCAAAGTATCAAATAAATGCTTGCTCAGCCAACTATAACGTATGGTCCGATTATAGCGTTCAATATACGCATTCTGCTGTGGCTTACCCGGTTGAATATATTCAATACGAATACCATGCTCAGTAGCCCAGCGCACAAATTCGTGACTGATAAATTCGGGACCATTATCGCATCGGATCACTAACGGTTTTTCTCTCCACTCCAGCAATTGATTCAACGTACGAATAACCCTGATTGTGGGCAATGAGAACCCTGCTTCAATGGCTAGGCCTTCGCGGCGGTAATCATCAATCACATTCAATAATCGAAACTTGCGACCATCGGAAAGCTGATCATGCATAAAATCTAATGACCAAACCTGATTTTCTCGGATTGGTTCTTTCAATGGTTCAGGCGCATGCCGTTTTAGTCTTCTTCTCGGTTTAATACGCAGATTCAGTGCCAACTCACAGTAAATGCGGTAAACCCGCTTGTGATTCCAGCAGCAACTCTCAACATGCCGTAAATACGAGAAGCACAAACCAAAGCCCCAATCGGAATTTTCCTCAGTGAGTTCAATGAGCTGTTCAGCAATGAGTGCATTGTCATCGCTGAGTTTGGCTTGATAGCGGTAGCAGGTTTCACTAATGCCAAATGCTTTACAAGCCAAACGAATACTAATGGCATGCTGGGCAACTGCCTGTTGTGCCATCTTACGCTGGCAAGATGGCTTTACCACTTTTTTGCCATCGCTTCCTGGATGATTTCGGCCTTTAATCGCTCTTCCGCATACATCTTTTTAAGTCTGGTATTTTCGGCTTCTAGCTCTTTCAGTCGAGCCATTAATGATGTATCCATACCACCATATTTGGCACGCCATTTATAAAAGGTAGCATTACTCATGCCGTGTACACGGCAAAGGGTCGCTACAGGTGTGCCAGATTCTGCCTGTTTCAAGATGGACATGATCTGACTATCAGTAAATTTAGATGTTTTCATGCAGAATCTCCTGCTCGTATCTTAAGAGAAAATTCTACTTTTAGATCCTATTATTTTTAGGGGGGATTACCGTATCTTTCACATTCGTCACAGTACCTTGACCTAAGGTTGCCTTGGTCAGTTGTTCTGTTTCTTGCCCGCTGCTATTGATACCAATGGTCGTTGAACCTTTTGGAGCTGTAGAAGCTTCTTTAGTTCCCTTTTGTGGAATACCAATACTGGTCGATACATTAATTTCAAAAATTAAAATCCTTTAACGTCTTTCCTTTTTCATCCAATAATTTATATACAAAATCAGGTTCAATTTTTAAAAATAACTCAATAACATCATGAATTTTCCAACCATGTATTTCTGGATGATCAATGATTGAAATTAAATGTTCTTTTAAAAATGGAATATATTCTTTGAAGTCCTCATCGATTATTAAACCAAATAAAGAATCTATTCCAAAAGGTTGAGTATTAGCAAGCTCTATTATTTTGACAATATATGGAAACAATTTTTTTCTTGTTAAGGTACCTAGACCATGGTCAGATTTATCAGCCCAATAACGAATAAATGCTCTAAGAACATGTTGCAATGTATCATCATAACCATTTAGCCTATGATCAATAAAACCATTTAATTTATTGTTTTCAAATAATGCAGTTAAAGCATTAAAACCATAATCATCTCCCCAAAATGTCAACAATTTAGCAGCTTGGAATACAATATAGTCATCCGAATTTGTTAATAATTCTCTTAACTGTTCTATACGGCTAACTGAAATATCTTCAGCATCTAAGTCCTCTGCTATATCTGTATAATTGACACTATCAGGAATCTCATTTAATAAGTCTATAATCTTCTGTTCCAACTCTATACTCCTTACAAACTATTTCTTTATGTATTCTGATGGAACACAACCTTTGATTAAGCATTCCCCATCTCTAATAGCATGATTCAAATCTTTATTTGCATCTCTTAATTTATCTCGATTTTTTTTACTAGGATTACGATCATATTTCGCCTGAGCTGCATCGACTTTAGATTGTAATTCCTTTCTAACTTCGGTATGTGTCACAATCTGACTACCAGAAATCTTACCTGCATCAATATCTTCCTGCAATCGCTTCGTATCAATCTTAATTTGCTCACCACCATAATTTTTAGAATCAATAGCTATTGCTGGATCACTTGTTGAAATGTATGGTGTATTCTCAGAATTACCACCTCTAATATGAGATTGAACAGATCCTGTTCCTTCAGGGTTTGCAGCAACCAAATCACCTTTGTCATTTATGTAAGCTTTTGGTTTACCTTTATAATTTTCTGTAGCAGAAAAATCATGATCATTACGAGTAACATAATCAGGAACAGTAGGTTTTACTGATATTTCATCACTATTTTTAGCTTTTCCTTTCCCTGAAATTAGTGTCTCAGCAGCTATACCAACAATAAAAGTAGCACCTAGCTTTGCATTTTGCAGTGATTCCGCATAATTAAGACTTCGTTGAAAATCATCATCGCTTAGTCCAAGCTGTTTCAACTCACTAATTTTTTCAGACCGACTCCAATCATCATATAGACCATCTGAAAGTCCGTAGAGTGATTTTACTAAATGATCTGATACCGCATTTGTAGCATAATCAATATATTCTCCACTAAATTGATTAACTATATATCCTGCTGTTGCTTTTACAGGCCCTCCTAACAACACGCTAGCAGCAAGTTGTATTTTTTCAATGTCAACACCACTATCTACAGAAATTTTTTCTATATTTTTACTAATTTCTGCTGCCGCATGTAAAAATTTAAAACCTAGTAAATCCGTTTCTTTTACAGCAAGAGAACTATCTGTATTTTCAGCTAATATACTAATTAAGGAGTTTGAGTTGACTATTGGTTGCTCTTTAGAGAGCTCAGAATTAAGAATCTGTTCAATGCCACTACCATTCTGACTCAAAATATCTAATTGTTCTTGGACAGCAGATAATTTTTGAATTGCATACCAATAATTATCTGTATCTATAATCTTTTCGACCTCTTTAATTTCAAGACCATTTTTCAATAGCTCCCCTGCAACTTGCTGCCCATATTCCTCTAAACCCTCAAAATCTGCTGGTAAACTATAAAGTTTTGCTTGTATATTATTTAAACTTTGTAAAGCCTTCTCTTTATATTCTCCCTCAGGCATTTGCTTCACAATATTTTCAGCACTTTGACGGAAATTTTCAGGTAATTCCTTCTGCTCTTGAATAATCTCCGCCCGTCCACTCTTACTCAGTAAACGCTGATCAACCGTCACAGAACCATCCAGCATGCCCGTCACTTGGTCACGAGTAATTTCTTGCGTATTATTAATGTCCCGATTGGTGCTGTCTGAGGCATTTGCAACAGTCCCTTGACCCATCGTTGCCTTAGTCAATTGTTCTGTTTCTTGTCCACTGCTGTTAAGGCCAATGGTGGTTGAACCGTTTGGATATTTGGATTTTTCTCCATCTTTGTTGTTCGTGGTTTTGCCTATCGTCGTTGATACATTAAAACCACTGCTACTGTTGTAGTTATGATCTTCTATGTCTTTCAGCGCAAGTTCGCCTGAATAGTTCAGCTTACCGTGATCCGTTAATGTGCCGTCTTCATTCTTCGTCGCATTGGCAATCACACCACCAATACTGGTAATATTTTTAACACCCATCGCATCTAGATCAGCATCGTTCTGCGCATTGCCAATCAGCAGCTTACTAGTGTCATTTACCCATGCACTGTCAATGCTGCCCTTACTTTGGTTATAGCCAGCGCTGATATTGCTGGCTTTACCGTTAGAACCAAAACCTAAGCCAATATTTCCGCCTTTGCTGCTATTACTGCTAGTCTCTGTATCCTGCAAGCTTTCTACATGGATCTGATTTACTTGTAGATTACCTCGGTCAGCGATAGAAACCTCACCGCCCTGAATATTCAGTTTGTCTATTGCACCTTCAGTACGATTCAGCACAACTTCACTATTTACGTGGGTGAGGCTTTCGTTTTGTGATTGGCTGGTTTGCTTGCCTATTGAAGCACTGCCGCCACCGCCATAGGTATAGCTCACACTTTGGCTATTGGTTTTACTATTGCTGTCCTGTTTACTATGCTCGACGCCTGCAGTCACATTGAGGTCTTTGCTGCCATCAAAGGTCGTGGTGCCTGTTGCATTCACTCGGCTGCCTTGGATATTGATGTCTTGGCCTTCTGATTTAAGCTGAAGGTTATTTAAATCTAAGTTGCTACCTTGCCATTGGCTTTGTTCTGTATTCGTGGTCGTCGTAGTTTCAATCCTTTCACCATTGGCACCAATAGTAAAGCCATAGGTTGCACTGCTTGCAGCCGCAGATGCGGCTGCTGCCCCTACAGCAATCTGTGCACTTGCCACATTGGCCGTTGCCATTGCGACATTGGCTTTGCTGTCATCTAAGGCTCCTTTGGTAATTCGACCCGCTGCATAGTCACGTTGTGCTTGGCTATAATCATCTTTAGCTTTAGATAAGGCTTTAGTTGCATCTGCAACAGCTTCTACCGCTAAGATTGCATCTAAATAGGCATTGCGAATGCCGACTTCTGTACTGATGGTTTCAGTATGAGTCTTTTCTTCTGTGGTGGTTTTATTTTCATAACCGCCTATGTTAAGATTTCCTCGACCATGATCAATGATCGTATCACCTGTCGCTGTGATATTTTGGCCGAGGATATCTACACCTTCTGCACCTTGAATTGTTAAATTTTCAGTATTGATATTGCCTGACTTATGCGTTGTGGCTGTAGTTTTAACGGTATTCTCTGCGTCTTCAAGTACAAAGCCGCCCACTCGAATGCTGTCTTTATTCAGCTTAACCCCAAGACCTTGTACCGTTTCTTTGCTGTTTGACGTAACAGTTTTGTGTTGTTCTTCTGCTGCATCGAGCGTGACTTTTTTGCCCGCTAAGACCGTGTTCTGTGCATCAATGTTGCTACTGGTCAGTGTCGTTTGACCTGCTGAACCCACATAGACATTATTGGCACCAAGATCGGTCCCTGTTTGTGTTCTTTGCTCAGTCCGTGTGCTCGATGATTCTCCGATCGTGATCTTCGGTGCTTTTAATCCCGGAGCTAAAGCCTCAATACCCGCTAAGCCAACAGCAGTCACTTTCATTAAGTCTTTGGCAATGCCACGATAACCTTTTTGGGTTTCATCCCATTGCTGATCATTGGTTTCTAATGTCGTCAGACTGACATTTTCGGGCAGGGCATTACCATCTTTGGATTTTAAACTGCCATCCGCTTGGCGTTCGAATTGTTTATTGCCAATATAAATATTGTCTTGAGCTTGTATATCATTGGCTTGCAGCTCGATATTTTTACCGGCATTGATATCAACATTTTTGCCAGCTTTGAGCTGTGTTTGTGCAACATCTTCGTCGATATATCCTGATTGACGGTTTTTAAATTGAATTGTATTTTTCTTGGCTGTTTCCGTGCTCTTTATATCAGTATCAATATCTGACAAAAGTTTTACATTGCCTTGGTTTGCCGTAATTTGAATGCTGTCTTTCGCACCAGCTTGCAGGTGCGTGGCTTGAATATCTCCTGTTTGGCTATTGATCAGGATATTGCCACCCGATTGGATGTCGGTTGCAATCGATTGACTGGTCGAAGATTGGATTTTTTTATCTGTTGTAGAGAAGCCACCTTTTTCATGGGCTGCAAGCTGAGAACTGCGTTCATCTCGTCCATTTTCGATCAAGACATTTTGTCCAGCATCAATCACTACATTGCCCGACGTACTGTTCAAGGTGCTGGCTTTAATCTGAGTATTGGCACCACTTTGCAGGGAAATATTTCCTTTCGCCTGAATCTGCGTCCCTACATCTCGACTCGAAGCATTCAGAATCTGATCCTTGTCACCTGCTGAGCTTAAATCACTGCGACTGACATTCACCGTAGAAAGATTCAGGTCTTGTCCCGCTTGGATCGCAATGCTACCTTGGCTTTGTAGATCTGATGCAGTCAGATTGATATTATTCTTGGCATTGGCAACCAGCTGACCATCCGCATCTTGTACATACAGCCCAGCAACACGGCCAATGTTTTCAGCGCTAAATTCACTTAAACCGTGCTTATTTTCAGTTTTAATCGTCGTGGTGATGTTGTTAATGTCTCGGCCCGCATCAAGGGCAAGGATTTGATTGGCGGTCATTGTCCCACCAATATTATTGATATCGGTGTGTGCTGTCGCAAAGACATCTCGACCTTGTATTAAGCCACCCACGTTATTAATGTTATTGGCTTCAAGACTCACCAATTGGCGTCCAGCAATACTGCCTTGGTTGTTTAAATCCCCACTCAGTTTTAAATTGACCGTCTCGCCTGCAATCAAGGCACCTTTGTTGTTTAAGTCCCCCGACTGTACCGCAACATACACTTTCGGTACCAAGACTTGGATTTTTTCGCCATCAACGGTAATGGTTTCTGTCACCAGCCACACCATATCACTGGTCAATCGAGCAATCTGTGCTTCTGAGAGCTTCACTCCAACACTTAAATTAAGATCTTTGGCAGCACTTACCCCAGAATCCATCAAGGCTTTGAATTGATCCTCGAAGTTCGTATAACCATCTAAATAAACTTGACCCGTCAGTTGTGCAATTTGGTCATTGACCAGTTTTTGCTCGTAATAACCATCCCCTAAACGTTTTTGCATATTTTGTGGGTTGGTCGCGAACATTTGCAGCATGTAATCACTGCCTAACCAATTTTTATAATTGGTAAAGGCATCGCTGCTTTCAATCAAAGGGCGGTTATTATTTTCTTTATTAACGCTGTATAAGGATTGCAGCGGTAAGCTGAGTTCTGAGGTATCACCATTTAATGTGCCTTGGTGAGCACCATCATATTTCACCACATCAAGTTTTATTGGCGTTACGATATCAGCTGGATTATAGGGTTTAACACTGTTCCACTTACTTCGTTTACTTGTACCTAATGTATTCCAACCTACATAGTGATACTGTGATGTCCCCGTTTTAATCACACGATGCTCACCCTCAGCATCAATATTATTCACTTCATTTTGTTCAATATTAATGCCTTTCGTCGCTAGAATTTGGCTCTTGTCATTGGTCAGGCTTTGGCCTTTTAGCGTCAGTGTGCCACCTGAAATAATCTCCGCTGGTGCACTGGAATCCACATAGTGTTGGGTTTCGTACTGGTTGTAGATATATCGGGTATAGTCTTCATATTTTTGACCATCCAGATAAATGCTGTCATAACTGCCACGACCTGTAATATGCGATGAATCAAGAATTTCAGCGCTTCCAGCACCTTGATAAGCGGTCACATCTTTGCGGGTTTCTGGTATTTCTTTGACACTTGAACTGAAATGCAAATTTCGGTTGGTCAAAATATCCACGCCTAAGTACATATCACCCACGGATTGAATACGTGCACTGGCATTGTCTAATAATGCGGCAGAGCCTTCTGCCATATGGTTTGCATTGAGTTGTCCACCAACAGTCAGCGCACCTTCGCTGGCAATTAAGGCTTGTTCTCGGTTTTCAATTTTTCCGCCTGCAATATCTAAGCGTTGACGTGCCGCAATCGTGCCTGCTTTGACATCGCCATTGGTTTGCTGTTCTGCATTGAGAAGATGCGCGGCTTGCAGGGCAATATGGTCACCATAGATTTGACCTGTACCCACGTTTTGGATGCCTTGACTGGCATCAATACGAGTTAAACCTTGGCTATTAATGAGGCCGGTATTGTTGACGTTTTCAGCCTGAATGCGTTGATCGCCTAGACTTAATATCTTGCCATTATTGTTTAAATCTTTTGCTTGAAGATTTAAACTCGCTGGGGTGCTATCGACTTTATTTTCTGCAACTACTGCACCGCTATTTTGCAGCTCGCCATTGGCACTGATTTTAATATGCCCGGCTGAAGCAAACACTTGCCCTGCATTGTTAATCCCAACCCCTTGTTCGGTACTGATTAAACTGATTTTGCCCGCATACATTCCGCCTAAGTGACTGGTATCAATGGCAAACTGTGGCACAGTGCCTGCCAACCCCGAAGCCGCCTGTATCGCACCAGCCTGCGGATTAACTTCAATATCATTTTGTCCAGCAACCACCGTCAATTCTTTAGCCCAAATCCCCGCATTGATCTGTGCAGCACGGCTGAGTAACTGGGTATAGTCGGCTTTACTGGCATCCAAGCCCTGACCTGTGATGTTAATCACCCCGTCACGGACTTGATAACCTGTCACTTGTCCATTTTGAATATTCGGATTGGCGGTACTTAAAGTCACCCCACCTGCATTGATAAAACCGCCACCATCGACATTAATCCCAGCTTGGTTGGCAATGATCACATCTGCTTTACGTCCACCGACCTCTACATAGCCATTTAAGTGACTTGGATTGCTGCCGTTCACCTGATTAACAATGACTTTGGCTTCACCGCCTGCAAGCCACGGATTGGCTTGGATATAACCCCCAAGCTGCGTTTGAGTATTTTGGCGGCTGTTATTTAAAATGACACCGTTCTGATTCACATCAAATTGCTGGTAGTGATTCACCGATACCCCAGCTTTGCTTGGGGTTTGAATATTCACCTGCGTTGTGCCATTGGCACTGTTCAATATCGTTGGACGCTGATTGCCTGCCGCATTCGAGTCTGCAACAACATTGCTGTGCGATACACCAATAGATGCATTGATCAGGGCAGTGCCTGTAATCAGCATCAATGAAAATGAAAGAACTTTTAAAGCTAAACTTTTTTCAGAAGCAACGACTGGTGTTTCAAGATCAACCGCTTTATTATTCTGTGTTGAGGCTTGTCCTGCAGCTGCGACATTTTCTGCAACAGCAATCATTTCACCACGGGTTTGACTAAAAATCGTTTTATAGCAGTTCTTATTCATTTTTCAATTACCAATGTGTCTTTATTTGGGAGATTTTTTCGCTTTAATACTACGAGCTCATTTTTTAGTTTGTACTTTTCTTTAGATCAGAATGAATAACTGGCACTAAAACCATAATTCAAATCATAATTTTGGAAATATTCAGGCTTCTTGATTGGTTTACCGATAAATATATCGTAGTAAAAAGTGCCACCCACCTTAAATTGACCACGTAGCCCCATCGCACCACCCACAAGGGTTTTACCTAAAAGCCATTGGGCAGATTGACCATCAACATGCCCAGCATCCAAGGCCATATAGAATTGATGTGCGGGAAAAATAGACATGGCTAAATCATTGCGCCAGTAGAAGCCACGGTCTGCTGCTAGGGTTAGGTCACCATCAAAACCGCGTACTGTATACCTTCCACCAATGGAAAGCCGGTCTTGGATGGTCAGCGGGGTGTCATTGTATTGCGCTCTAAAGGCACTTGAGTAGCTATATTGCTGGTTCTCAAATTGGAACGGAACATTCAGATTGGCATCTAGCGTCCAGATCTTCATCCGTGATGTACCTTCGTTCAGCGCTTCCTCAACTGCTGGTAATGAATCGAATGCACCTGTGCCTCGCTTATACCCTAGACTCAAATCCAGCACTGCAAATTGAATATATTCACGATGATCAAGGTTTAACTGCCAACCCGCAACATCTCTGCGCTGTATGGTCAGTTCGGCATCATCAATATAGCTTTTAGATTCTCGATGCCAGCCTTTCAAGGTCGCTGAGGTTTTACGCTTGGCATCCCGATAAAGCAATCGGGTCAAGCCTAAGTCTTGAGTCTGACTTTCTCCATTATAGTTATAGACATTATTGGTGCCTGCAACAGCTTGGTCATAATTGTATCGACTCGCATTGGCGCTGATCAGCCAGTTTTTATAAGGGACTGAATAATGAAGGGCATAGTTATGGGTTCCGCTCTTCACAGTGGTTCCATTTTGATCCGTAATCTCTTGCTGATCTGCTAAGTTACGGCCCATGGTGACGTAAAATAAGTCACTTCTAAATAAAGGGTTATCGACTGAAACGGTGATGTTACCTTGGTATTTACCGGTTTGACGACTACCGGCATCATCAGCACTTAAGGTCACGCGAATTGGAATTTTTCGCTGTTTCCATTTGACGATAACATCACTTTGATTGGGCGCATCTGCAGGAATAATTTGAATATCAGCTTCCGCTGTAGGCAGTCTTTTTAAGTTTTCTAAGCCTTGCTCTAAGTCACGTAAATTGAGAATATCGCCACTCTTCATTGGAAAGATATTTTTGGCATATTGAATTCGGCCTGCTCGGGTATTTTCCTCATCACTTAAATCGAGTTTGATTTCTCGAACTAATCCCGGAATGACGGTGAGTTTTAATACGCCTGTACTTAAGTTTTGAGGTGCAGCCAATATTCGTGTCGTAGTAAAGCCTCGGCCAATGATGATGTTCTGCGTTTGCGTCATCAACAGATTAATTCGCTGCTCACCCATGCATAAACCTGGAGTAAAACTTAAATCTTTTAACGCTTGTTGCACATATTGATCAAAATGCTTACTCATTTCGCCATCAAGTTCAACTGTCTTGATTTCAAAACAATTCTGATCTTCAAGGTCGGTAAGTTGTACAGCTTCTTTTTTTTGGATGACATCTAAATTAACATCACGTTCTGGTTGTATAATTTTTTCTAGTTCTGCTTGGCGCTGCTGGTTTCGAATCAAACCATCTATCGCTGGATCAAATGTTTCTGCAAATGCAAAAGGAGTAACAACAAAACCACCCAAAGTAAGCAAAATACTTTTTAATACTATATTTTTTTTGAACATAAATTTATTGCATGTTAAATTTTGCGCAGAAATTAACAAATAATGACCAAATATTCAATGGTATTTTATTTTTCAATTTCTCCCATTAGATTGTACCCCTCAATAGACACTTAACTTTCATTCTGCAGGACACCTTCACTTGCCACATGTGTCGTTGATAGCCAATCTGACCATTGTTCTTGATATAACTGTACCATATGAGCACTTGGCTGTTTTTTCGTAAGCGTCCGCTGAACACACCTTATGAATTCATCCTATAAGCCTTAATTTAGTCCCCACTTAAAAACAAGTGGGGACTTAAATTTATGACGACAAATAATCAGACATCCATCGCATCTCTAGCGAAAAAACGAAGAACATACAGTGCTGAATTTAAACAGCAGATCGTTCAGGCTTGTAAAGCACCTGACGTTTCAATTGCTTCGGTCGCTTTGCAACATGGATTGAATGCAAATCTTGTATCCAAATGGATTCGCTTATTTGATGGTAAACCAAAGAATGATCGCTCACCACCACCGAATAAACCTGCATTTATTGCCTTATCCTGCTCTGCACCATTAGATCCTATTTCTACTAATATGTTAACGGTTCAAATTGCTTTACCTCACTCAAAAGCAGAAATTGGCTTTGTGATACGGGTCTGATTTTTCTTGATAAGCTGTGGCTCAAATTTACCCTCACGATCTCTAGGGGTATCTAGTTCAAACTCACCATCATCAGTCAGTAGACGCTTCGTTGTGTAACCATTGCGAGCATTTTTACCTGTTCGTGGACTATTCTTTTCGTAACCTAAATGGTCGGTGAGTTCCGCATTAAGGGCAGTTTCAACAGTCAATTTCTTTAAAGCCCGACTAAAATTATTGAGATCGAGTTCGGTTTTTAGGTTCTTGGCTAACTCTTTAGCGAGTGCCAACATTGCTTCATCTTTCATGGTAAACACCTTTTGTTTGACCCCAACAACGTTGGGGGAGTTTAAGCGTTTACATAGTTTTATTTACAGTCTCAACAAATCCGAAAACAAGGCATCACCATTGCTCATCTAAGGAGTAGACCCAGATACGATATTAGGCATATTTAGGTTTTTTGTCGTGTACAGAGTCAAAAAAGATAGAATCTGGATTTTTATTACATTTACTATCCGTATACTTCAACAGCAGCTTTGAATGTTTCACTTAACCTTAAACTTTTTTTAAAATTAAATATATTTACATATACGTTCTAAAATTTGATATAATTTATTAAAACTTTAGATTCCAAGTGTAAATAATGAGAAGCGCTAATATTCGACGTGATGGCTACTTAAAATTTCTGAATACATGGCAAGACCGTGATGTCATTAAAGTACTTTCAGGTGTGCGTCGCTCTGGAAAATCCACCTTATTGGCAATGTTTCAACAAATCCTAAAAGCACAGGGTGTACAAGCCGAAAACATCATTGCCATCAACTTCGAATTTATGGAATTTGAAGAACTCACCGATTACCGTAAACTACATGATTATGTATTGTCCAAAGTTGATAAAAGTAAAAAAAACTATGTTTTCTTAGATGAAATACAACATGTTACAAATTTTGAGAAAGTAGTCGACTCTTTATATGTTCGGGATTATATCGATTTATATATTACAGGCTCAAATGCATTCTTTCTAAGTGGAGAACTTGCGACTTTACTTACAGGACGCTATATCGAGCAACATGTTCTACCTCTGTCATTCCAAGAATTTAAACAGTGGCATATTGAAAATAATCCGATCATCCAACAATTATCAAATCGTGATTTGTATGCCATGTATACGCGCAGTAGTTTCCCTTATACGCTTGCCATGACTAGCCAGCAGGAAACTTATGATTACTTGCAAGCAGTCTATGCCAGTGTAATGTTTAAAGATGTTATTCCCCGTTTGAATACTGCCGATATTAACTCTCTCGAGCGTGTCGCAAGATATTTGGCAAGCGTGACAGGCTCACCTATTTCCATCAATAAAATTAAAAATACCTTTGTTTCAAGTGGGGTTAAAATTTCATTTGAAACAGTAAAACGCTATATTCAGGGCTTACAGGACAGTTTGTTATTTTATAGTGCCGCACAATTTAAAGTACGCGGGCGTGAGTTATTACAATCCTCTGAAAAATACTATTTAGTTGATGTCGGATTGCGCCGGATTATGTTGCCTGATGCTAATGCTGATCAAGGTCATATCTTAGAAAATGTGATTTATCTTGAGCTTGTCAGACGAGGTTATACGGTCTATGTAGGGCGGGTTGATGAATATGAAATTGATTTTGTTGCTGTCGATACTTTACAGAATTTAACTTATTATCAGGTGGCATTAGAAACGCTCAATGAGGAGACACTCAGCCGAGAGTTACGTCCATTACAGAAAATTTCTGATTCGTATCCCAAGTATTTGCTTACCTTAGACACGATAGGGACTGAAGCGAATTATAATGGTATTGTAAAAATGAGTGCTCTCGATTGGTTGCTATCTGAAAATAAGTAAAGTTGAGGGTAGACATGGATACACTTATTTATTAATTAAAACTCAAAGACTTTTCAGCATTAACCAAGAGTGTGATCAAGCATAATTTCTGCTCCATTTGTGATGGATTGATTTACCTCGACTCGATTTCTATCTGATTAAGATGTATGGTCCGCTTGCATCATGTGAGGACAGGAAAAGGCGAAACGGCTACTTTTTGCATGTGATTAGATAGTTACGGCTGTTATAATCCGTTACTTAACGGGGGATTAATATGTTTAAAAATTTATTACTGAGTTTATTTGTGGCTGTTCCACGGCTTTGTTGCATAAAGATTTTGTAAGCTTCTGATTTAAATAGGTTTGTATGAATTTCAACCTAAAAATTAATGAACAAAATCAGTTGGTTATGTATTTATGCAACAAAGCCTATGTTAGAATATTTTTTTATCGATAGTCCAACATTAAAATTTCGTCTATCTGCGGGCTCAAAGAAACGATTATTACTATCATTGACAATCACGGAACCCACATAGTTTCGATCTAATAAATTATCTAGTCGTGCATAAGTATTTACTTTCCAGTCTTTATTGACCCACAAATAGCCAACATTTGCCGCAACGACCGTATAACTTGGTGCAGTATCAGAGTTGATATCATCGACATAAATCTTGTCCATATAACGTGCTTCTAAGCCTGCCTGAAATCCCTGCTCAGGTTGCCATGCCAAGCCTACAAAAGCTTGATTCTTGGCAATACCTGGAATATATGTTCCTTTTTGTATCAGCGGTTTGGTTGTGGTCGCTGGAATATCAGCATCAAAAGTCGCATCTAAATAACTATAACTGGTTCGAATATTGAGTGCTTGCCAGAGCTGTTTTTGCCACGATAACTCTAAGCCTTCACGTAAGGTTTTTTCTGCATTACGAAATGTGCTTCGCCCGCCATTGGCATCGTCAGGCACAATGTCATTTTTAGTTTCAGTATGAAATACAGCAAAAGTAAATAACCCTAAGGTATTCTGCGATTTTAAGCCAAGTTCTACGGTATCACTGGTCGCAGGTTTTAAATTAAAGTTAATGCCTGAAGTCCCTACTGTAAGATAGGCCATCTCGGTAAAGGTTGGTGTTTCGAAGCCTTTGCCATAGCTAGCATAAGTATAAAGCTCAGGTAATATATCCCAGCCTAAAGCGACAGTTGGAAGTAACTTTTGATAATCTGTTGAACCACTGTCATCACCATTGCCTGTGGTTTAGTCATGGTGCTGAAGCTATTTCTGATGTCTTAATTCTATTACCTGCAACACAGTACATTTAAGTTGATGATGCTACTAGCAATGTTTTAACTATTGGAAAATATTACAGTAATTTAAATTATTTGGGGGAATTTTCAATAAACATAAATTTCGACACGTCACATTGTGTCGTTAGTAAGTAGGATGATTCAATCACTTCAAACTTAGCATTGGTATAACCCTGCCCTATGAGACAGCTTCATAATAAGGCTGCTTATATCTAGAATACTGTGGCAGTTTAAAGTTTTATTTTAATTTTACCTCAAACCACATTTGATAAATAATGAAGAAAACCTAGATATAACCCCCACAAACTACTGATATTTTTAATTTGCTAAAATTTTACATTGATCATATTTCATTCATGTAATTGTCATTTTTGCTTCTTATGATGAAGCTTTTTAAACATGATGCTTCAAAAAAATGAAAAAAAAACCACTAACCTTAGCTTTATTAGCTTCGACAATTTTATTAACCGCATGTACTGATGATGGGGACAATGGTCAAAATGGATTGAATAGTTTGATTCAACAGACGCCTTTAGTACTTGGAAATGATGATTGCTGGAGTGCTGGAACACGTATTGAAAGTGGTTTGGATAAAAATCAAAATGGTGAGTTGGATGCGAATGAAATCCAGCAAAGCTCCATCCAGTGTGGTCCAAACTTATTTGCCCAAGGGGTTGCATTGCCTTACCAAAACTTAACAAGCTTTAAGGCGAATGGAACAACTATTGCGAGTGCATTTACACTTCGACAGGGTGGCTTTGGCTCTGATGTTGCTGCCCATCCTACGAACAATAAACAATTTTACGCAATCACAGATCGTGGCCCAAATGCTGACTATAATGATGGCGTGAATGGTGCTGGTAAGATTTTTCCAATGCCAGACTATATACCTAAAATTGGGTTGTTTGAGGTACAAGATGATGGCTCAATCAAACTCATCAAAACGATTTTATTAAAAGATCGTGATGGAAATAATATTAGTGGATTACCGAATACTGCTGCACTAGGTGGTACAGGCGAAACACCTTACGATATTCATGGCAAGGTCATCGCTAAAGATCCATCAAAGCCTTATGACCCAATAACGAACCCTATCAAACTTGATGATTACGGTCTCGATTCTGAAGGTTTGGCAGCATTGAATGATGGTACATTCTGGGTGAGTGATGAATATGGTCCTCACATTGTGCACTATGATGCCAATGGAAAAGAAATTGGTCGTATTAATCCTTTTGTAAATGATGTGCGCAATACCTTCACTTTACCGCAAGAATTTAGTTATCGTCGTGCCAACCGTGGTATGGAAGGTTTAACTATTACACCTGACCAAAAAACATTGGTTGGGATTATGCAATCGACAATGGACTTACCGACTAAAGCTGTTAATAAATCAACCTTAACACGTATTGTGACGATCAATCTTGAAACAGGAAAAGTTGCTCAGTATCTCTATCGTCAAGAAATTGATGCTAACTCAAACTCAGCTATTATTGCGATTAATGATCATGAGTTTTTAGTACTGGAACGTGATGGCAAATTCCTTAAAGACGATCCGAATATCATGAAACATGTTTATCGTATTGATCTGAAGGATGCTACCAATTTGGAGGATATCGCAACTCAGGGCGATCTAGTGCAAGATCCTAAACTTGGTTTAACGATTGCAGGTAAAACCCTCGAGCAATATTTCATCAATAACGATAAAAAATGGGAAGCATTACAAGCACTAAATATTCAGCCAGTAAGTAAAACATTGGTATTGGATATGGGTAAACGTGTAAGTTATGCGCATGACAAAATGGAAGGTCTATGGTTGATTAACCGACAAACTCTTGGCATTGTGAATGATGATGACATGGGTCTTTGGACAACCAATGGTTTAGAGCAAAAGTATTTGGATAATGTGGGCATGCGTGTCGATACACCTACCTTATATATTGCCGATAAGTTAAATCTTTTCAACCCATAACAATGAATGAAGCCCAAAAGCTAAAACTTTTGGGCTTTTTAAATTCAACTTTTGTCTAGAGAGAAAAATGAGAATAACTCAATCGGCTTTGATAACTTTCTTGGCAATTACAGTGCTACCATCGCTGAGCTATGCATCTCCCAAAGCCACATCTCGCGAATACAAAGTACTATTAGATCCCATAAATTTTAATTATGGAAATGAAGCAAGCAGCATAAATAGCTATTTTTCAGCGGTGAAAAATGCGATTGAAAATAAAATCAGTCGTGACGTAACTGGTGCTATGATCTTTGATACACAAAGAGAAATCCGCTTTTACGATACTCAAGGAAGCTGTACTTTAAAAAATATGGGATACAGCTTCAGAGAGCGTAATGAAAATGGTACAAAAGAAGTAACTTTAAAGTATCGTGGATATGACCATTATATTGCTGACTTCAAAGATTTGACTAGCAATGTATCAGGCGCAAAAACTAAGCTAGAAGATGACATTACTCGTAAAGATAACTTGAGTTTCCTTGTAGTTGCAAGCAAGTCAACAACCGTACCAACCTCGCGAACCATTAACGATTTTGAGGATATCAATATTCTATTTACTGGCTTCAAAAATGACTATAATTTTAATAATAGTCTAGCCCTGAATCAAGTTGGTGGTCTAACTATCTATGAACGAAAATATAGTGGTGCAACGATTGATTTAGGTGAATTCGATGCAGATTTAGAGTTAAGTTTATGGTATACCCTATTGCCTTACGGTAGTCTAAAACCTGTTTTAGCAGAAATTTCGTTTAAATATTCAGATCCCAATGCGAATTTCACAAGAAAAGTAGTTGATCGTGCTGCTTTAAGCTTCAGTGCTTTAAAAGGTTTAACCCAATATAATGCACCAACTTCGACAGCAACAAAGACTCAGTTTGTGTACCAATATCAATCAAATTTCTGCAATTAGCCTTCATACACATCTAGAAAATTTAACCTGATAGAAACAATAAAAAATGGGTAACTGTCAGATCAGGTTTGAGATACAAGTTATCCTTCTCTGCCCCAATTTCAAGCCCAATATTTAAAGCTTGGGCTGTTCTAAACACATTAATCACACAGCCTAAACCGAGTGAATAAATCGGCTGTCTTAATAGAACAACAACAGCACCTAGAATATGCTCAACTTCAGCCACAGTTTCAGGCTCGTATAGGTATTTTCCGTTCGCTTCTACGTGATTGTCAGTTTAGGACGCAAACTGGGGCTCATCCCGCCTGCACGTCCAACGCACAGCTTGGGGTATGAAGAATCACTCTATTGGTTCAGAGTATTGGCCTTCTTCGATGGCAAACGCAGCCGCATGTCGAAAAGGCCCATCAGGCGAAAATAGCAAGCCCCCCATTTGATCACTTACCGTGGCAGTTGGGACAATGGGGCAACACTTGATATGCCGAGCTTAAGAGGGTGAATAAGAGGGATGTGAACCGCCCCAAGGAATGGGGCAATTGGGGATGCGGTAACAACTCCTAACCGCATCAAGAATACCAAACTTGCAAAAGTCCCAAATTGGGACTAATATCTATTTATGAGAATTATCGCACTATCAACCTTAAAAACATTTTGGGAAGACAGCTCAGAATACATTGACGCTAAAGAGCCAACGTTAGCTTGGTATAGGCATGCATTAAACGCTGATTGGGGAGCACCGGCGGATGTGAAACAGGACTTTAGAAATGCCAGCATCCTCAAAGATGGGCGTGTCGTGTTTAACATTGCCGGTAATAAATACCGGTTAGTTGCTTGGATCAATTATGCGTACAAAGTGGTTTACATACGGTTTATCGGCAGCCATGCGCAATACGATAAAATTGATGTACAAACGATTTGAAGCCAAAAGGTAGTAACAAGAGGTAAATATAATGGACATCAGACCTATTAAAACAGATGCCGACTACCGCGCGGCATTAAACGACATCGAAAACCTAATGATGGCGGAGCCTGATACCGTCGAAGGCGAAAAGCTGGACATTTTGGTTACGTTAGTCGAGGCCTACGAAGCAAAGCATTTTCCAATGGATTTGCCAGACCCTGTTGAGGCAATAAAGTTTGAGATGGAGCGCAAAGGCTTAACCGTTAAAGATCTTGAACCCATGATAGGTAAAAGCAATCGTGTTTATGAAATCCTAAACCATAAGCGATCACTCACGCTAAAAATGATTTGGAAACTTCATGAAGGGTTAGGTATTCCAGCAGAGTCGCTGATCAAGCCACCGCAAGTTCGCGCTTTATAGTGCTGCGAATCAAAATTAGTTTGTTATGAATGACGCTCGCTACCCAAACATTTCTGCTATTGATAACAGGCTAGCTGAGCTTGAAAATGAAAAGCAGCAGCTTCTCGCATTAAGAGAGGCTTTGCGTAGCGCTCAAATCGAGCGTTCAGTACAGACATTCACGCCAGAACAAAAGGTCGCCTTATTCAGACAACGATTTCGTGGAAGAGAGGATATCTTTGCCAATCGTTGGCAAAATCAACAGGGGCGCAGTGGCTATTCCGTAGCCTGTGATAATGAGTGGGTAAGCGGGCTATGCAACAAACCCCGCATTAAATGCCAAGACTGTTCACACCGAAAGTTTAGCGAATTAAACGAGCACATTATTTACAGGCACCTTGCCGGTCATCAAGTGGTAGGTCTGTATCCACTACTTAAAGATAATTCGTGCTATTTGTTGGCAGCCGATTTTGACAAAGGCTGTTGGCAAGAAGAAGTCAAAGCAATGTCTAAAGTGTGCCAAGCGTTTGATATTCCGCACGCGATAGAAATCTCGCGTTCTGGCAACGGGGCTCACTTATGGATATTTTTTGAAACCAATATCCCAGCGAACCATGCTCGGGCACTGGGTTTCGCTTTGCTTGATAAAGCCATGGAAATATTTCCAAATCTATCGTTTGACTCCTATGACAGGCTCTTTCCTAACCAAGATGTACTTCCTGAAGGCGGGTTTGGCAATCTCATTGCGTTACCACTTCAAAAGGAGGCTCGCCTTTCAGGTCGTAGTTGCTTTGTTGACAGTGACCTGAATGCCATCGATGATCAATGGCGGTACCTTGCTGAGCTTAAAACGCTCACTCAGTCGAGTATTGACCAACTCATAACAACTATTTCACCCAACACCCTATTACTGTCCGAGCAAGGGCTAACAGACAACCGCCCTCCTTGGGAAATCACAGCCAAAGCCGCACCAATAAAATTAGAGTCTTTGCCGAAAAACGTGACCATTACCTTGGCCAACCATATCTACTTTTTGATGAGCGAGTTACCTGGGCCATTACTGGCCGGACTAAAGCGATTAGCTAGTTTTTCTAATCCTGTGTTTTTTAAAACACAAGCGTTGCGCTTTTCAACCCATGGCATTCCGAGGTTTATTTCCTGTGCTCGTATTGAAAACGGTTATCTAGCACTACCGCGAGGCTGCCTCGATGATGCGATTGCTTTGCTACAAGAGCAAAACATTTCGCCACTATTTGACGATAAGCGTGAAATTGGTAAACCATTATTAAAGCTTACCCCTGAGTTCACTTTGCGAAAGAACCAGCGTGACGCAGTGGCCGCAATATCTAAACATGACTTCGGTATTTTGCATGCGCCAACTGCATTTGGAAAAACGGTTACTGCCATTGCTATGATCGTAAAACGCAAAGTAAATACCCTCATACTGGTTCATAGCCGACAACTGCTCGAACAATGGCAAGAGCGCTTACGCACGTTCCTACCCGAAGTAACCATTGGCAGTATAGGCGGAGGTAAAAGAAAGCCGAGTGGCATTATCGACATAGCCACCTACCAAAGTTTGGTTAATAAAAAAGACAATTCCATCACTCCTCTCATTCAAGACTACGGCCATATTATTGTTGACGAATGCCACCACCTATCTGCACCAAGGTTTGAAATGGTACTCAACGAGGTAAGAGCAAAATATGTATTGGGCCTTACAGCAACACCAGAGCGACAAGATGGTCATCAAAAGATCATTTTTATGGCGGCAGGGCCTATTCGCTACAAAGTGAAACAAAGCCCTGATGAGCAATTTACTCAAACCGTGATGATTCATCAGCTCTACGATGTACCAGCAGCAGAGCTTATAAAAACAGATGAGCGCCCCAAAATAAGCGATGCCTACCGCTGGCTCGTCAATAATGAGCAGCGCACTTCAAAAATCGTCTCAGACGCCTACGAGTGTGTTCAAAATGGCGGACACCCGTTAGTCCTTACAGAGCGTAGAGAGCACGCAGAATCCATACACTCACGACTTACCGAAATGGGTATAAGCACTGTCGTACTTAAAGGCGCCATGAAAGCTGCGGAACGCAAGAACGCTGACAATCATCTGCAATCGGCTCAAGTCGTCGTCGCAACAGGAAAATATGTAGGCGAAGGGTTTGACCTACCAAGACTGGATACGTTGTTTTTGGCCATGCCCATCTCATGGAAAGGAACATTGGCTCAATATGCCGGTCGTATTCATCGTGAATCGGAAGGCAAAACACAAGTCACTATTCACGACTATGTGGACTGCACTCTCCCTATGCTGCAACGCATGTTTAAAAAACGCGAGAAAAGCTACAAGGCTATGAGGTACGCCCTTGAGTACATTGATGACAACAGTAACAAGCAACCTTCATTGAAATTAGAAAACATCCCTTCACCAAATACCAAGCCAAAATAAACAGCAGCACTTCATTAAACACTTCCCCATGCCTTTACCCCCATACGCCAAAACTGAGCTAAATCAGCTGTGGTTTGTGCTCCACAATTGGAAATAAATTCAGCAATCTCTAAGTAGCTGGCACCTTGAGATTGTTCACCATCATAGTATTGAAGCTGTGTCATGGCCGACGAAAAATGCAGCCGCTTGTCACCGTCGCGGTCAAACCGTTTTGTTAAGAAGGTATGGTGCTGTGACGAAAATTGCCTCATCTCACTTGGAAACATGTCAACACCTGCCGCTAACGCCAATTCATAACAGACCATCTCCCACGCGCCCACATCATGGGTATCGTTTAAATTGGGAAACTTAGCAATCCACAAGTGGTCTTGTTCATCTGTGACACAAGCTTTGGGCCTTGCACCACCTAATGATGAGCCTGGAGAAATCAGCATTTTCAACCAGCGGTAATACTCGTCACTGTCGATGTTATCGTCTTTTTCAATCTGCATTGCTGCATGCTCTAGCTCTCGCAAAGAAGCCATTGGCGGCGCAGCAAATTCAGAATTGTCGTCCAAAAAAGCATTCGAGCCTGTTCGCTTAAATCGAATACCACCCATCCGGTAAGAGTCATTTACGCCCAGCAGGTAATCCAATTCGTTTAATCGACTTGTTGCTCGAATGCCTTTGCGCGCCTCAATCGCCGCACGCCGCTGCATTAAAATACGCCCCCATCTATCAGGCGATGAATCAAGAAATGCGCGGAAGCTTTTATCGACTTCATCGTTTTAGAGTACACCGGAGTGGAGGGTCAGGATGGGATCAATTTGCAAGCGATAGGCTGAGGTTAAAAATGCTTTATCGTAGGCAAAACTAAACACGCCACCTCGGCTTGAATCGCTGTAAGAAAGCAGCCCTATTAGCAAAGGTGCTTCAATTGGCTGCCAGTCGGCATAGACTTCAACGATTTCACGGCTCATCTTGAACCTTCCAGCAATTTTATGTTTTGCAGCTTGATACCCACTTCATCATGGGCGGCCATTTCTGCAAAGTTGCTTTCCATGCCAAGAACGGCCATCACCTTTAAGTAAGTGCCTATGGCAACGCCCGGATCACCGGCTAAGACTTAATTCACGGTTTTATGATCAAAACCAGTACGTTCACACAGTAGCTTTTTGGTAAAACCACGTCTTTTCATCGCCAACAGCAAGTCTTCACCAAACTGCGTCAGGATTTTACGCTGCTTTGGAAACAATATATTGTGTAAGTCACGCTTAGCCATATCACCAACCAAAGGGACTATATTCCCACTTTACTCAATATAATTGGATTTATATCCTACTTTTAGGTTTAGCTTGCGCGTTGGCCAAGGCGATGATGTGAATCCCTGAATGCCAAAGGTCATCAAATTACACTTTTATGCGCATAAAAATGTAAAATTCCGCACTTTTCTGCGCGTAAAAGTGTAGGCTGAGTTATACTACAGGCAGTTAACAGTCTTAATTGGCGGGAAATGACAATGCAGCGCAACTTACTAAACGCCCTAATAACATGGAAAAATCAACCGGTGCGCAAGCCATTATTGATCGATGGTGCAAGACAAACAGGTAAAACCTATCTGCTACAAGAGTTATTTGGGAATACCTTTGCCAACATCCTTCGTATCGACTTCCTTGAAAACCCTGCCTACAAAGAAGCGTTCGATGGCTCTCTGTCACCTGACGAGCTAGTAATGAATATTGAGTTGTTAACCAACCAAGCGTTCAACCCAGAAACCGATCTGCTGATATTAGATGAAATTGGCGAATGTGAACGTGCCGTTACCTCACTAAAGTACTTTGCTGAAAAAGCACCGTCCTATTTTGTCGCTGCCAGCGGCTCGAATATTGGTTTGCTCAACACCTTCCCTGTGGGCAAGGTAGAACAATACAATTTACGACCACTGACCTTCCAAGAATTTATTTACGCATCCAACGAGCAAGCGCTGATCAAAGCGTTTGATAGTCAAGCAAGCACACCGGCAGTACACACCAAATTGATGGACAAACTCACTGACTACTTTTTTACTGGTGGTATGCCGGAAGCCGTTTCTGCTTGGTATCAGTATAAGGATTCAAGCATTCTAGAGCGTGTTGAAAAAGTCACAAAAATTCATGCCGATTTAGTGGAAGGTTATCGCCGCGATTTTGGTAAGTACGCGGGCAAGGTCGACACCACACTGATTGAATCGGTATTTAATAGCATTCCAGCCCAGCTATCACTTGTCAGCGATGAGTCGGTTAAACGCTTTAAATTTAAGCATGTGCATGAGCGTAAATCTCGTTATAGCGATTTTGAAACCGCGATCCATTGGCTTAACTGCTGCCGCCTAGCTTTGCCAAACTACCCTATTGAAGGATTGCCGAAATCTCCGTTAGCGGCCTATAAAAAAGAAAATATGGTGAAACTGTTTTTGTTTGATGTGGGTCTGCTTAATCATATGCTCGGCAGCAGTTATAAAGAAATTAAGCAACAAAACTATGAATACAAAGGTTATGTGGCTGAAAACTTTGTGCAACAAGAGCTCACTGCCATTGGCGTTGACCCAAGCTATTCATGGAATGACGCCCGTGCCGAAATCGAATTTATTTTGGCGACCGATGAAGGCGATATCGTCCCTGTGGAGGTCAAAAGTGGTAAACGTACAAGAGCAAAATCGTTGGCATCCTACGTTGAAAAATGTACTCCAAGTAAAACCTTTAAGTTAACGGGTACACAAGGCTCATCCGCATTAGAGCAAACCAATATCGTGATGCCTTTGTATTTCACGCAGTATTTACCACAGAGATGGTAAAAGCGCGTTACTTAGACCCCGAGGTCTACACAAAGTGACTTCATAGGTAACAATTTGTAGACCTTTGGTGGGCTTACAACCTTTCAACCAACCCTCAATCGGTTTTTTGCTAACGTCATTTGGCCAGCCTATCGCCTCATCGTTTAAAGCAAATCACTCAAGCGATTTAACAGTGCTTTACGGCTATTATTCGCCACAACAAAGCGCTTAAAACGTTGTTCAAACGCCGCTTCATCAGCTTTGAACTGATAGGCCTCAAACAGCTGATGCAGATAGCGTGATGCCGCATCGTAACCACTGGCGCCAGTTCGATCCGCTTGCTCTTGTGATTGCTGCCAGTAGTGCTCACGTTGATTGTAGATATACGTCAACGCTTTTTCTTTTTCCGCTTTTTCGATAGCTAATTTTTTTGCGAGTGCTGCGGCTTGCTCTTGCTGTAATTGACTTTGCGCTTGCTCAATGAAAGGAGAAATGACGGCGGAAGTTAACCAGTATTGATAGATCTCGTCTGTGTTGACAGGTTCTTTTCGCGTCAGCGCTAAGGCTTGGTGACGGGTTAGCTGGCCTTGCTCAAACAACGTGCGTAATAGCGTGTCTTTCTCTGCTTGCGAGAGATTATGGATCCACGCATCAAGCGTAAGCTGAGTTTGTTTGGCTTGGTGACTGGGTTGTTCGCTCAGCACCATGGCGAGCGCCTTAACCAATGCTAAGGGAATATCATACAGCGCAGCAAACGACTGCTCCTCTTCCCTGAGGTGCTCAAAATCGAATTGAATTAACGGCACTCGCTCAACGCCATCATTAAAATCAAACGCTTTGAGCCACATTAAGTACACAAGGCGCCAATCCCCTTGCATTAACCCGCCGCGTAAAGCGGCTAAATGCTGGAAAAAGTCGTCAGCATGCTCATCGTCAAAATACTCATCACACTCCTCAAGGGAAAAAATCAGCAACTGCCACTCATCGTTTTCGTGAACATGAAGTCCATCACTTGAAAAGCCAAGTAACGCATCTGGAAGCGTTCCTGCTGGTAGCTTGATGTATACATCGATTGAGCCCCAATCGGCATAGTAAAAACCGATATCAAAGTATTTTAACATCAGCTCAAAAGGCTCGGCCTTTAGATCACTGTAGGTGTAATACACCTGAAAGGCCGTAGCGCTGATCTCGGCACGGCTTGAAATGGCTCTGAGTGCTTGACGTGCTTTAGCATCTAAATACCCATCCAGACGCTCAAATTTATAGTATTGAAATTCGCTCACGGTGACCTTGCTATTTATTTATTGTGAATTGAAAAGTTTGTTTTAACAAAGGCTGTACCTGAATCACTCTGGCGACTTGTTCAGCGTTTATATAACGTCTTGGGTCAATCGTTACAAATCCCCAAAACTGCAAAAATCGCTCAATAAATCGTGATTCGATGAGCATACTTAAGTTTCTTTCTGGCGAGAAGTAATCATCCGTAGGGAATACCAGCAATAGATTAGGGAAAGCTGTCATCACCTCTTTCACAAGCTGCTCCACACTGTTGTGGCTTTGAATACGCCACAGCATAAACAACCAAAAAGTGCGCAAGTCGACATCGTATTCGAAACTGTCCAAATAACCCCAGTTATATTTGCTGATAGCGGCCTCTAACATAGGTTTGAAAAAGGCCTGTATGCCTAGCGCTTGATACTGCTTTTGCGCTGATTTTTTTACATGGTAGCGGCCACTGCGCCGATAAATAATACCGCTAATTTCGGCAAGCACTCGGGTGTAGTGCAAGGCATTAAATTTGTCTTCATTGCTGCCCGAAAACTCGCTGATGCTTATACTACGTTCTAATTGAGCAACGGCAAACTCAGGCAATAACTCACTGGCCTGTTTAACCAACTTAGCCGGTAAGTTGCCTTTACTCGTGGCTTTGAAGGAGCCTTCTTGCGCCATGGCCTCATCAAGAATGAGGGCTAGATAACGCATTATTGGGCTGGCAGAAAGAGAGTCGGGAGTGCAAATTGTCACCCACTTTAATTCATCAAAAGGCGCATAAAGCCAATTGGCCATTTGCGTTGGCGTTACGCCACAAAAATCGGGATGAGGTTGATGATTGCGTTCTTGCACTTTGTGCTGCAAAGCGGCATTGAGTTCATCAAGACTCAAATTTGGGTTCATTGCCAGCATGGTTTCAACATCATCGAAGACTTGGGCATGTTGCTTGGAAACGCTGCTCATACAACAACGTTTAAATTTTTTACCACTGCCACAATGGCAAGGATCGTTTCGGCCGAGCTTCATTACTGTCCCTTCTTATTGTTATAGAAAAAGCGCTGCATTTTCTTGTTTACGCTGCTCCAATGTCTTAGCAATCACGGACATTGTTGTTTTACTGATCCCTTGTTGCTTGGCAAGATACGTAAATTGGCTGATGGCTTCTGCGACTTCTTCAATAACTTGCTTTGCATCATTCCAATTCGCAAAGCCAGCACTAGTAGCAAGTTTTTGCATCACCTTAAGCGATGGCACTTTGCCATAACCGCCGAAAGCAGTGGCGTGTTCGTTGAATGGATGTGGGCTGTAGGTAACATCGTAAAAAGGTGCAGGGTTCCATTGACCGTCATCCGCTTGCAAAAACGCCCAGTTTTTACTGTGGTCGTCTTGGTTAGACGACAGCAGGTTAAAAACGGCACGGCGAAATTGCAGCTGCCCAGCAGCAGGAGATTTACACAACTGACGGCTGGCTTTGATCAAGTCAATATAATCTAAACTTGGCGTTCGAAAGTCTGCATCCAGCAGCCCGCAAGCGCTGTGCATATGCAAGCGACCTGAACTGCGATTACCGCTTAAACGGGCCTGCTCCGTGACATAATCAAAACGCTTAAGCGCCAACCAGGCAGACGCACCGCTTGTAGTTGGTGCTTCAATGAGTTGCCAGACTGGTGGTTGGCACTTGGCAAGCTCGGCCATTTGCAAATAAACCGCTTCACACAACCCTTCTTCATGCCCGAGCGCGAGATTTTTCGAGGTAAACTTAATCAGCCAAGCCTCATCTCCAGGCTGAGCAAAGGTTCGACAATGCTGAGTTTCCCCTGCAGGCATATAAATCTGCGCCTTAGGCCTTGCTCCACCCGAACTACCACCGGCGACTAATGCGGCCAACACCTGTTGCGTATGCCCATCTAACTCATCGTGATTATCATCCATATAATCTGACATTGAAGCATCGAACAGCGTTTGTGCTTCTAAGCCCAAGGTTGCTAAATCAATGTCCGCGTATGTCGTGGCTGAAAACTCAGACACCGGAGCAAAAGACAGCGCTCCCATGCCTTTATCACCGACAAAGGCCAGTCTATCCATCGCCGTTAATTGATTAGGTAGGATGCCCTTTTGCCGGAAAATACGATCTTGTAACAACATGCCCCAGCCATCGGGCAAACAATCCCCAAATACGCCATGTACACCTTGGTGCGGCGCTTTAGGTGCGGCTTGAACTAGCGTATTCGCTTGCAAGGTAAACGGTGATAAATTGCCAAACTGCTGCAAATAGTCGTCAGTATACTGAAAAAAAACGCCTTGCCGATTCTGCGCCAAGACTCCAACAGATATCTGCTCACCTGAGCTTAGCGTACGAGTAACATTAAGCTTCTGAATCGGTTTAAAACTCATCTTTTAGCACCTCATCAATACTCATGGGTATAGCAGCGCGTTCTTTGCTAAGTTGCGTGAGCTGATAAAGCCTATCTAGCGAATCAAGTGTCTGCCATAGCAACAGCAATTGACGAAATGAAATTTGCCCGGTCAGCTCAAATTTCTTAATGGTGGCCGCAGGTACGCAGCTTCGCTCAGCCAATGCAGCGCGCGACAGCTTTGCCTGCTTGCGTAACTCACGTAAATAAGCCGCATAAGCTTGGCTTACATCGGTATCATCAAGTAAGGTAAAATTCATCCGCAAAGACCAAATGGATACAGTTATATCCATTATAGCGAAATAAAACATAAAGTGGATACTATGATATCCATAATTGCGTAGAGTGTTGAAAAAATCACTCGATAAAGCCCTTCAAAACTGCTATTTTTAGACCCTAACAGCAGCATAAGATTAACCCGTTAGGTCAGGTGGCCTAACTTAAATAAAAAAGTCTCCGACAAACCCGGTACGGTTCAGCCATATATAACTCCATCAACCTGATTTTTTACCATTCGGTTTACCTAATTAATCATCACAAAATTATGTTGGTGATTATTTGGTAAATTTTTAAAAACTTATGTGACCAAAATTAAACGATCTTAATAAACATTAATTCCAATAAAAATATTTTAAAACGTAAGTTATTGATGTTATTGTACTTATATACACAGCAATTTATACAATTTAATGTAAATTATGTTGGTGACTATTGCCAAGGTTGGGGTATTTTTATGATCTAACTTTTACTACTTTGTAGCAGGAATCACAGCCATACAATCAATCAATCCCAACCTCGGTAATAGCTTAAAAATATTACTAATAAAAATAGAACCAAATTAAATTATGCACACCAAAACTATAAATTGTGTCTACTTTTCTACACTTACACAATAAATACCGTTAGATTACTTGAAAAGTAAACAGTTAAATAGTAGAAATGTATCATAGTTATATTTTAATAATCTAAATATGTGCCGTGGAACGCGTAAACAAGTAACTTCTGAATGTTCATTTAATTTTGATAACCCCAAAATTATCTTCAAGCGAGATCTTTCTAAACTCGCATTAAACACTCATCCAGATTTTGCTGGCATTCATCACTGCTATCACATGGCCTTTCGAGCTCTACGATTAACTTCTCATTTTCGTTTAGCATCAAACAAACTCAATGTTTGGTCTATAGCAGGAATATCCAATTTCTGGATCGCTGATAATTTTGATTTGTACCTGCATCACATGAAGCTTCCGCCTTCACCTCAGGAATTACATGTATATACGTTCCCACCTGATGCCAACTTACAACAACAACTCAAACACTATGCAAGCTTTGAATTCTTAAGTTTTTTGCAAGCAAATACTTTTGATATACACAATTTAAATCCGCAGCATCTTCAGCAAGCGATCAACCGATATATTTCGACTGAAGTTTTACTCGACTTTAATCGCTTACATTCATTCAAAGCACATAAAACGCTCAGTCTTGAGGGGCTTGGTAAGTTACTCAATTTTAGCCATACACAACTCCACAATAGAAACAGAAAAATCCATGCACGTCGCCAGCATCTACTTGACGAAGTCAGCAAGCAATCAAAAGTCGTCGATCATTATTTAAATCAAAATGATTTTTCACCAAATCCAACAGATTTTTGGAATTGTTCATATGCACGAAAGTGAAACTAAGCCCCTTCCTCAACCCAAAATTTTATTATCAGACTTATTAAAAAAGCTTTTTAATGCAGAGGATTTGTGTCTTCATGCACATATTAACTTTATCGCAGATCTATTGGTTTACCATGACTGCTCAGATTATCTTAAGGGGCTTGTTCTCAGTGAGATTGAATCTGATATTTCTACAAGTTCACCACCTCGCATTCCCGCTACTCTCCAAGCGTCTAGAAAATCTAAAATTGGTGATTCCCCAATCACGTATTACATCAACAGTATTGCCAGCATTTATCATGCGCACACGGAACTACTCACCTGGAATGTGCTCGTCCTTAAAGCAGCACTATATTTATTAGCATTGCCGCAGATCAAACCAGATTTATTTGAAAAACAACATACAGAGCATCTCAATACGATTAAGCGCTTATTTCAGCGTTTCCGCGTTGCAAACAAGTCTTTTTTTGCAAAAAAAAAAGATGCTCACGCATTAGATTATCAAGCATTCTTAACTCTTAAATTCCCTGCTTTATTTCTATCATTAGAGCAATTTGTAGAGTCTGCTCTTCAACCTGAAGCAGATCAAGAACTAAATGATTTTCAGAAAAATTTCTGTGATGAATTACGTATTGCATTCAATTATGTACTAAAAAGCCGTCCAAAAATTGCCAAATCAAGTGTAGATAGTAAACTGCAATATCGTACATGGGATACCGATGGAACTATTAACGAAATCATTGAGACTAAAAAAAGTAATAGAGGTTTAGCTAATGAGCAAGCCCTTGACGAGCAAGAAGACCCCTCTGTTATTGTTCAAGCAGATCAGATTACACCACTTGCCAGACATTCTAAAAATGCCCAACGTATGGCACTTTCGTTAATTCCAAAACATATGCAACGACAAGATCATTTGCTCACTGCAAGTTGTTTACTCCCAAGTGTTTATACTATTTCTGACCTAATTACATACCTGTATCATGATGATAAAAAACATAATGATAAAAGCGTGCTCGTTGTATTACTTTGCTTAATCACAGGCGTTGGCTTTAAAGACTGGTTAAATTTTCAAAAAAGGCGTGTAAAAAGATTAAATCATCGCCAAGTCATTAAATTGCAAAGTGACCAATACTATCTCTCAACCAAATTCAGCATTTTTGAAGATGCAACGTTTGAATATCCGGAGTCACTGATCAATAACACCGTTCATTTAGATATCCCTATCCCAAATCACTTTATTGATCGTATCAAAGCAGAACCAATCATCACTGAAGATGAGCTAAAGAAAAAAATTAGAATAATAAAAGATGAAGTCAAAATTCCTCAGCTGAACTTATCAAAAACTAGCTCATTACTGCATCATGTTATTTTGCAAAAAACAGGCAATAGGCAACTTGCTGACATCATCACTGGTGTAGATGCAAGTCACTCTTCTTCAAGCTCTTACTGCCATTACAATGTAAATAAATTACAAAAAAATTATGTCAAAGTTTTATCTGAACTATGTACACAGCTCGCTGAAAATGACTACGGTGATATTGTCTATAGTGATCAGTCCATCTGCTTTGGTAGCCAAAAAGCACCAAGTAAAAATGTCATAAAGGACATCCTTTTCTATCTTTACACCAAAATTTATACGACTTCAGATAACGACTGGGTAGAAAGTTTTAATGCTTATAGCATTTGGATGTGGCATATCCTACTTTTGTTTACCGCTGCACGACCTGTTCGGGACTTTCCAGGTTTTTTGAATAATATAAGTTTTCAGCAACAGACAATTATGCTGTCTGACAAAGAGGTCGGTGGTAGACGTGGCTTTGGACGCTTGATTCCACTTTGTGCATTTCTCATCGGTGAATTAAAGAAATATCTTCGTTTCCTCGAACATATCCAACAACATTACATGGCGATTAACCGCGAAATCTCAGCCCAAATTGATGCCATATTTAATAATGAACAGCCTCTGTTAAATCTTTTACAAAATGGCACACTCACTCCGCTTACACCTTCCAATGTGCGTGACTTTCATCCTGAAGTTGGGTTAGCACATCCCAACTGGCACCGCCATACAACACGTGCCTTTCTCACCAACAAACAAATCCCCGAGCCTTTAATACTTGCACTTTTTGGACATGAAGCCTTCCAACAGGAAGCCGCACATCCATTTTCTAGTTTGTCTCTGAACCAATATCGCGCGCTCGCAACACATTTAAATGAAATGCAGGAATATTTTGAAATTATTGGAGTGAATTTAAATGTCCTCATCGCTTAAAAAAGCAGATCAACTGTTTGCCGAAAAGAAACGAGAACTTACTCGACAATTAAATGAACAAAAAATTCAAAATGAAGTTCATGCTTCACTCCGCAAATATTTTTCAGAACAGCAGTTTGATCAGAATCCACATTTGCTAGGTGATTACGGCGAGGTTTATAGCCACATCAAGAAAAACTCTACGAGTAAAAAGTGGATCAAGTTTGCATATGATTTTTTTGAAGATTACATCAAAGAGTTAAATGCTCAGCATCGCTTGGATTTAGAGCTGCCTCATGCTGTTTTAGATATTAAAAGAGATAAGCCTATCGTGACCATGAGCTGGAATGCCGATGGTCATGAAATAAATGACCTCGTACAACAGCTTTATAATTATTGGGAATTGGCTGAAAGCTGTGACTCATTCTCAAATGAGGAAATCGTGGGCAATATTATATTGTCTGCCATTCTATTTGGTGGCTTAAATGAAAAAGCTGAACTTAATGCCTTGCTTGAACACCTCAGAAATCCAGTAAAAGTACGCCATTATAAAGACCTTAATATTCTTTTTTTAGAATCCCATTCTAATCATTATGGCGATATTTTTATTGATGAATATACTGTTCGAAAATCTAGAAATTTTATTCCAGACCCCGTCACACGTCTGTGGCTAATACATTTTAATCTGAGAGATATTCGACATGTTCATCTTCCCGTAGAGGGCTATCTTGAGTATATCTTTCGAAAAATAAAGAAAAAGTTTAAAAAAAATAGCTTATCGCATTTACTTCAGCATGCTCGCTACAACTGGTTACAGCTTCCCAACGTAGATATAGATCCGGCGCTCTCTGAATGCCTCATCGGGAATTTACTCAGTTGTGGTTTACCCGAACAAGAGTTTGAGCGTTTTGTGCAACCAAAATTTAAATATAAGCATGAGCTCACTACTGAAGTCATTCATCAGTCTAAGAATTTACCTCCACAAACTGTTTATTTGCATCATGAGCAAGATGCACTAAAAGATGTACTAAAAATTCATAAAGACTTATTAAAAATTATTCGTCTTCGCCAAACAGATGCCCCAATCTATCAACTCATGATCGATTATTGTATGGAGAATGCAAAACTCTTTAATGAATACAGTAAACGAATCACCCTGTGGTTAATTAGTCTCTTTAAACCACCTCAAGAAGATATAGATCTGCTAGCTCAGAGATTTGATTTTTGCGCTACAATTTTTGCTAAAATCATTTCCAACAATAGCCAGTTAGCCAAAAGCTCAATTTACACATACTACACTCGAATTGGTGAGCCTTGGCTAATCTATTCTTTACAATATCAATTTTCTGAGGACGATGAAGAAACACGCCTGCAAAAAATATATGCACAGATTTATCAAAATAACTGTATTGCTGAAAGTCTGCTCGAAGATACTGTTAAAAAATCGGCTGCTCAAATTGTAAAAACACTCAAACGTTTTCATCAATTTCAAGAACAACTATTCGATGCCCCAGCATTCACTTTAGAGACGCTGGATCAACAAACCAGACCACGCACACGTATTATCAGCCCAGTCACATTTCAACTGTTAATCAAAAAACTTCAACAAGCACATCTACAAAATATCATCTCTCAACATGACTATGAAAATCTTAGTCTTATTTATACGCTTGCTTACAGAACTGGGATGCGAATTAATGAAATGATTGGTTTACGTATCAAAGATACTGAAGGATTAAACAGAATATCATTATTGGTCAAGCCATATGGGTCAGAAAAAATAGGCAATGAACACAGATTAAAGACTGACAGCGCGCAACGTAGCGTGCCCGTGTATTGCTTACTCAAAGCATCTGAGTATCAACAATTTCATCAATATGTTGTCAAACAGCGGTTAACAAAAAAACCGAATGATTATTTATTCAGTCAGTTCAATGAGAATAAGAAACTCAGCCAGCACATGCTGACTGCACCCTTTAAAAATTTTATGGATCAGTTATTCAAGCAACATCACTATACATTTCATTCATTTAGACATTCTGCAGCAAATCATTTAGCATTAATTTTTAAATGTGATTATCATTTTTTGTCTGATAGCCTCACAGACTATACGGAAGTTGAATATAATCAGCTCAGGGCTGAGTTATTACGTAATTCAATTGATCAAAATCATTGGATTATCATCGCACATCTTTTGGGGCATCTCGAACCCATCGAGACCTTTAAAAGTTATATTCATGTAGCTTACTTTATTGCAGGTTATCAATTTTCCAAATATCGCCCATTACTAAGCAATGGTTTGGTTAAGAAAATGCTGGGGATAAGCAATTCAACACAAGAGTTACATTTTCTAAAATCGCTCAATGATCAGTCTGAATTCAATTTTGAAATGCATGCTACAACGCTCTGTAAACTCCTTCTAAACAATCAAGAAAAATGGATAGCGAGCAATGCTCACACACTACATGCAGAATTAGAGGTAAATCAAACGCAAGAACATTGTATTTTTGACTATTTTGTCGCGACTCCAGAATCTAAAATCGATCTTGATCTATTTTATAAGGCACTCTGCTTATTAGAGTTATACAAATATGATACGGAGCGCGTAGCACAAGAACTTTGCCTATCTCATGAGCTCATCAAGTATTGGTATGACAATGCAATCCAACTCAAACAACTTAAATCTAGAAAAAACAATCCAAGACTTTTTCATATAACCGAACTGCAATACATCAAACCGTCAATGATTGATACTAATGAGGACCTTTTATTGGTCACACATTTTTTTAACTATCTACAAGCCTGCTATCAAAAGTCACCTGAAAATATTAGGTATGTCTTAGAATTCTTTATTAATCACGTAACTGCTTCACATACAGGTTTACATTCAACGCGGAAAAATATTCAGAATCTGGAAAAATTCTACTATGCGGCCAAAGATCTGTTTCCTGCCAACATGTGGCATTTACTTGGAATAGATATGGTTAATTTTTTAAACAAAGAAATTACGCCGAATCTACTCAAACTTGCCAAGGCAAATCAGAAACTAGAAGGTTACCCAACAACAAAAGAAAATAATGCACGCTTACAGCTATATTCCTTAAAACAAGGCAAAGCACTACCGGCTTTTAAATTTTGTTTACATCTGGCTTGCATTGGTAGGCCTGCTCAATTGCAGTTAGAAATAAAATGACTTCAATAAATCATCGTAACGGATACTGCTTAACTCTCGTGCTACACCTAAGTTTTAATGGTGAGTGTCTGTTTTAATTTTTTTTGGGGGTTATACAGTTAATTAATGCTGATAAAAGCCTAGGCTGGCCATATATAATTCCATCAACCTGATTTTTTACCATTCGGTTTACCTAATTAATCATCACAAAATTATGTTGGTGATAATTTGGTAAATTTTTAAAAACTTATGTGACCACAATTAAACGATCTTAATAAAAATTAATTCCAATAAAAAATATTTGAAAACGTAAGTTGTTTATTTCATTGTACTTATATACACAGCAATTTATACAATTTAATGTATATTATGTTGGTGACTATTGCCAATATCGGGCTTTCATAGAAACGACCATTACTTTCGTTGACAATTACTGAACCTGAATAATCCTTATTAAACAGATTATCAACGCGTGCAAACGTTTTTATAGACAAATCTTTGACATTCCAGTTATAGCCTACATTAGCCCCAGCCACTGTATAACTTGGTGCATATTGTGAGTTAATATCATTAACATAAATCCGGTCTGAATAACGCACATCGAGACCTGCATTAAAGCCATTCTCAGGCTTCCATCCCAAACTTAAGAAAGCCTGATTCTTGGCAATCCCAGGAATATAGTTTCCATTGGGAATTTTCACTACAGCCACTTTTCCGTCTTTGCCTAGAATTTCCGGAATATCTGCATCAAAAGTTGCATCAATATAGCTATAGCTGGCTTGTGCTATCAGATCTCGCCAAAGATTTTTGTTCCAAGATAGCTCTAATCCTTTTCTTAGAGTTTTATCTGCATTACGAAACGTTGAGCGCCCGCCATCACTTCCCGCAGAAACAATGTCATTTTTGGTTTGAGTCTGAAATGCTGCTAAGGTCATATCACCAAAGCGATTAGCAGATTTTAATCCTAGCTCATAAGTTTCGCTTTCAGCAGCTTTTAAACCAAAGGTTTCATTAGTGTCATTTGCTGGGTAAGCCATTTCAGTAAAGGTCGGTGTTTCAAAACCTTGTGCATAGCTTGTATAAGCCATTAACTTAGGGATAATTTTCCAGCTTAAAGCAACTGAAGGTAAAAGTTTCTCATAAGTCGTTTTACCTGAGTTATCTTTATTTTCACCTAAAATATAATGATCTTCAGTTTTAAAATGTACATTGCTATAACGCAATCCAGTATCCAGCGTTAAATCAGGTACAAAGTTATAAGAAGCTTGTAAATAAGGGTCTGCACTCCACAAAGTATTATCTTCATCTCTACGAAGCTCACCTTTAACCCCTAAAGTGCTACCAATGAAGTTTTTATATCCTTTACGATCTTCAGTCATGCCATCAATTGCAACACCAGCAATCAGTTTGGTATTAGGAAAAATATCTTTACCTGTCCAACGTAGGTCTGCGCCATAAAACTGGCGATCAAAATCAATGACACCACCAGCTTGCTGAGGTTTATTTTGAGCAACATTTTTAATTGATTGATATTGAGTAACTTCACGCTGCCCCCAATATGCCATACCATATAGTTCTTGCTGATCATCAATTGGTTTGTTCCAGGTCAGACCAGTCTGAAACTGCTCAATTTCTTTTCGAGCATTGTAATCACGTACATTATCAACAACTTGTTTCGGATTAGCTTTCCAATCCTTTTTTTCTAAACCACCTGGGTCATCAGCTGCAATTTTGACATAGTTATTGATCCAGTTAATTTTAGAGCCATCGTCCAGATCCCACGTCAGCTTGGCATTGTTCAGTACTTTATGTGCACCACTATGATCACGAAAACCATCCGTATCAAAATAAGATGAACTGATGATATAGCTTGGTTCAGAAGCATTTTCTGAACCACCTTGTAGCACCAGGTTCGTTTGGCCTTTATTCTGACTGCCACCCGAATATCCCAAAGTGACTGAATCAGGTCCCTGCCCTTCACGGCTTTGTGTCAGGATGGTTCCGCCAGAAGAATTACCATATAGCGAAGAAAATGGCCCACTCAGCACTTCAATATGATCCAAACTATTCAGGTCAATATTCGAGGTTTGCCCCTGCCCATCCGGCATAGTCGCAGGAATACCGTCTACATATAAACGTACTCCTCGCACACCGAAAGTCGAACGTGCACCGAAGCCCCGCATTGATATCTGTAAATCCTGAGCATAATTTTCGCGGTTATTCAGCTGTAAACCTGGTACACCTTTTAAGGTTTCAGACAGATTTACATTCAGGCTATTTTGTTGTTCCTGATTCAGATAATAGGCAGATGCCGGGGTTTCCAGAATGGCACGATCCGTACGGGTTGCTTCAACCACAATGGGAGCCAGTCGCTGTACCTCTGTAACCGGTTCTTCCGCATAAATTCCTTGACTAATGCAAGCAATCAGACAGGATAAAGTAGATTTCATCGGCAACCGCGTGGTATGAAGGTGCATAGCTAATATTCCTGATATCTGGCATTTACTCATGCCATGGGAGTTCAAAAGTTTTAAAAGTGTCTTATTAATTTTCGAAGACTCAGCACCTGCATAAGATCAAACTGAAGACTTGCAGGAAAGCCGAGCTAAAGGTCCATCATTTTCTAATCAAGCTTTATTGTCATAACAGCCTGTATTTTGCATAAAAAAGCCTGACGAATCAGGCTTTTTTACTTAACTATAAAACTTCATTATTTATTGTCAGGTAGTGCATAGGCAACCAAAGAATCACCCATTTTGGTACCGAAGGAACCGTGACCACCCGCCATAATCACAACGTACTGCTTACCATTGGCTTCATAAGTCATTGGCGTCGCTTGACCACCTGCAGGCAGACGACCTTTCCACAGCTCATCACCATTAGTTACATTGATCGCACGGATGTAATTGTCTTGAGTTGCACCGACAAACATCACATTACCTGCAGTCGAGATTGGACCACCGAGCATTGGTACACCCATTTTAAATGGAGGCAATGGAATGCCCGGCATACTGTCACGAATCGTACCGATACGACGTTTCCAAGCGATTTCATGATTGGTCAGATCAACACCAGCCACATAACCCCATGCAGGTTGCTTACATGGTAAGCCGAATGGAGACAGGAAGGCACTGATTTCAACACCATAAGGCACGCCATACATTGGCTGTACCCCCGCTTCAGTACCTGCACCTTTGGCAGTCTGCTTACGGTTCGGATCTTGCGGAATCAGACGAGATACAAATGGCAAACCAATTGGATTGGTTAATGCGATTTGACGGTCTGGGTTGACTGACATACCGCCCCATTCGAATACACCGAGGTTACCCGGAAACACTAACGTACCATTTTCAGATGGTGGCGTATAAATACCGTCATAGTTTAATTTCTTGAACGATACACGACACATCAACTGGTCAAACATAGTGGCACCCCACATGTCTTTATCAGTCAATTTATCTTTAGGTGCCAGGTTAAAGTCAGAGAATGGTTGAGTTTTTGAATACCACTCGCCTTTGGTTTGCGGACCGCGTTTTACTGACTGAGGTACTGGTTTTTCAGTAATCGGAACGATCGCTTCACCTGTACGACGGTCTAATACAAAGGCATTACCAGTTTTGGTCAGCACATAGATCGCTGGAACCATGTTCCCGTTTTTATCTTTGATATCAGTCAATGTTGGCTGTGCTGGTACATCCATATCCCACAAGTCGTGGTGAGTAGTCTGGAAGTTCCAGATCAATTTACCGGTAGATGCATTAATCGCTAGCATAGAGTTTGCATAACGCTCGTCTAGCTCAGTACGGTGACCACCGTAGATATCCGGTGTGCCTACACCTGTAGGTACATAGACAATATCCAACTGTGCATCATAAGCCAATGGCGCCCATGCGTTTGGTGAGTTATTTACGAATTTTTGACCAGGAGCTGGAATCGCGTTTGGATCTTCTGCACCAGTATCAAATACCCATAATAATTCACCGGTATTTACGTCATAACCACGAATCACACCTGAAGGTTCTTCAGTTGAGTAGTTATCCGTTGTTGAACCGGCGATGATAATGGTTGTACCTGTCACCACAGGAGGTGAAGTCGGGTTATAACCGCCTGGATATGGGAATGGCATGTCTTTTTGCAGATCGACTTCGCCGTTATTACCAAAGTCGGAACATACCTTACCAGTAGTTGCATTGACCGCCACCAAACGTCCGTCATTCACTGGTAAGATTACTTTCTGAGGACATTCGACAGACGTTGTAGAACGAGCAGCTAGACTGCTTTCAAAACCGGTAGTGTTATTGGCATCGTAATAAGACACTCCACGGCAAGTTAAATGCTGGAAGGTATTGTCCGCTTTCAGCTTAGGATCAAAACGCCATTTTTCCTTACCCGTCGCAGGATCAAGTGCAATCAGGTACTGGTGAGTGGTACACATAAACAGGTTATTACCCACTTTAATCGGGGTTACCTGATTCGTAGTTTCACCAGAATCTTTATCCGTTTTTACATCACCGGTATGAAATTCCCAAGCTAACTCCAGATCTTTTACGTTATCAGCAGTAATCTGTTTCAATGGAGAATAACGTAGGCCGGATTGAGTACGACCATAAGCAGGCCAGTCTTCGTCAGCAATACCTGGAATAGACTGATGCACTGCAGGCTGCTGTGATTTTAATTCGCCACGGATTTCCTGTGGGTCATTAAATACAGAATAAATCATGACAGCAATCGTAATTGCCAGGGAGCCAGTCAGCGCCATTTTTGCAGCTTTGCTGTCACCAAAACCACGAGTCACTGCAGGAATCAGCAGGGCCAGACCGAATAGGCCTAAAATATCTAGACGTGGTGCCAGTGCAAAGAAGTCTGAACCCACTTCCCAAAGACCCCATACCACTGTACCAAGGACCAATACTGCATAAACAATAAGGGCTGTGCTTTTACGTTTTTGTAATAACACGGCTGTCGCCAGGAAGAACAGACCGGCAATGATGTAGTACCAAGACCCACCAAGTGTTGCCAGATATATTCCTCCAAATAGCAGAACCAAACCGAAAATGGCAGCAATAGCTGCCAGAATCGTTTTCAGTACTGAACCTGAAGACGAAGTATTCATATTGAACACCTTTTTTTTGATTTCTTGAACGTCTAAGCACTTAAGCGGCATAGACACCATATTGTTAAGTTCTTAGTTATAAATACATGAATACTTGGAGTATCAGTTCATCAATGCCCCAAAGTAATGGAAGAATCAATTGTGTATTTGCAACTAAAAACTCCGATTAGAACGACGTATTAAACTTGATTCCGCCTACCCAGACATTTTCACCGTCTTTATATGCGCCGACATGATGGACATATTGCAGGTTTGGACGGATGGTTAGCCAGTTAGTTGCATGAATGCCGTAATAGATTTCCGCATCGACTTCTTCACTACGGTTACCCAATACATCATTGTTCATATTGATGCGTGCAACACCCAAAGCGATTTCATCCTGTGGACGGGCATCCATCGCACCTTTGTAGACAAGACCGATATTTTGCATATCACTAACTTGGTTGGTTTTAGAGTCATGAACAGTGACGTTCACGAAACCGCTTAAACCACGTGATGTATCCCCTTGATGTGAAGTCAGCTGTTGCTTAGCTACAATCCACCCCCCGTGATGATGACCATTTTGGGTTTGTTCATCTTGTGGAGTCACGCCATCAAATATTTTGGCATCAGCGGTACTGTAGTAATAACCGGCACGATATTCACCTGGCAGTTTTTGCTCACCTAGTTTCGGTGTCCAGACCACTTCTGCAGGAATGATCGCGCCTTTAGATCCGTCTGTGCTCAGGTTAAAGCCTTTGCCACGATTATCAGCATTTTCAGGATTGTATTCATAAACCCCTACCTGAGTATAAACTTCCGGGGTAACGTTATATTTAACCCGTGCAGCCCATTGAGAAACTGGCCAGTTATACCATTGATCCCCTACCCAGTTACCCACTTGTGAACCACACAATGCCAGATTCTGGAAATCACAATCGAAACTGTTAAAGTCTTCACCTTCACCAAAACGTCCGACTTTGACATCCAGTTTTTGATTCAGGAATTGTTTCTTGATCCAGAAATCTGTTAGACGCCAGGTTTGACCACGGCCCCATACTTCCTGTACTGAACTTAAATGACCATTTGCTTGATCAAGTGACTGACCATTTAATGCATCAGAAGTATTTGAAAGGTTGCGGCCATCACGATGAGTTACTGTAATTTGTGCTTCAGTGTCTTGCCAGCCAGCAATTTTTTCCAGATCCAGATGAGCACCCAGGTTTAACTGACCGGTATATTCTGTGCCATGGCTATTTGAGCGTTTCGCGTCAAGTAAAGTCGCCATTTCACCTGTATATCCAAAGCTAAAATCATAGCCCTGTTCTTGAAGCTGGATACGTTGACCATTCCAGTCACCCAACATCCACGGACTTTCTGCACTAAATGCATCAGCGGCCTGAGTAGTTGTATTTGCCAATAGCAATCCAACTAAGGATGTATAGACAGCCTTAGATAAGGGAGAAATAGACATTAAATGCTTCACCTTAATCACGTTTTTACTAAATATAGTACACTCATTTAATTTTTTAGTTTCAAATAATGAAGGAAAAGTATTAATAATGTTATGAAGTTTAGCTAATCTAATTCTTTTGTTAATTTTAATTTAAGAAAATTTTAAATTTTAAATTCAATAATTTATGATAAAATAAATATAATATTAATAAAAATAATACTACCTATAAATATTTTTTCTACATCAGTTCTTTTGTACAAAAATTTACCAATTCGAATTGCGTAATAAAAAAAATATTTGGTCTTTTGCTCATTTTATATACTAAAACTTGATGGTCATTGCCGTTCTATTCTTGGGTTTCTTAGCGAGGAAAATTGAGAAAAAACTAGATCTATATAGGTACTTAAACCCATTAAATAAGATAAAGAGTGATATCTGCTAAATAAAGTTTAAATATATGTAAAAATTATAATTATTGGCTATTCATATTAGATTATAGATGTATATCTTGTTTAATTCTTTCTATCAATAACCCGAATCCTGCTTAAGCCGATGACTTCATAATTTGAATTGTTGGCTTATTTTTATGGATCAGTTGATATGCACACAAGGACGCGTAAATCCCTCCTAGAAATCCATGAACACTACGTGCTTTGCTTGTCACTAAATTGTACTGACCTTTCAATAAACTGAATAAAGTCTCTATCTTATTGCGCTGTTTTAAGTGATATTTATCTGACTCAGAAAGTTGTAT
>NZ_VOZD01000025.1:0-57233 GCF_013419915.1 Acinetobacter sp. YH12043 | reverse complement strand
ATGCCTATTTAAGTGATGTGCTGAAAAGGCTGCCGACACATAAAGTGACCCAGATTGAAGAGTTACTGCCACACTGCTGGAAACCTAAATCGAATTAAAATTGGTATGGGATTCAGCGGACGCTTACTATGTATCGCCTTTTGAGTTTGAAGCAATGTACTATGATAAGATTAACCCGTTAGGTCAGGTGGCCTAACTTAAATAAAAAAATCTCCGATAAATCCGGTAAGGTTCAAAATGCGATTTATGGCTTTTTTATGTAAAAAAAAGTAATATCTGTTTTATTGTTAAATTATAACAATTAGTATAAATACACCTATGATTTACAGATGAAAAAGGTAGTTAAATGAAATATTTTCTAAGTTTAACTTTGTTAGTTTTAGCAATGACTGGGTGTACTTCGAGTCCAAAGACTGAAACTTTACAAGATAAGGCTACAAGCAATACTTCAGCTGATACGCAGGTCCTTAAATTTTCTGGTCCAAATGGTTTATTAATTTTTCTGAAATCATCGGATAACTTTGAAACTGCTTTAATGACTGATAACTCAGGCATGGTATATAGTTTAAAGCAAACAGTTGCTGGTAGTGGTATTCGTTTAGCTAATAATAATGGAGTTTCAATTCACTTTAAACGTGGTGAAGGGGTTGTTGAATTTGTAAAAGACCAGCCAATCAGCATTACTGAAGTAAAATAATAAGGTTTAAACTTTAAGAGAACCCCACACCATAATCTACATACCGAAAGTTGGACACTATTCCTTGAAATGTGGTCAAACATGATCAAGGACTAATTCGCACTCTGTTAATGGGTGAATTCAAACATGAGGTGCGACTTTTGCATGTAGTTTTTTTAGATCGATGGGTGGTTCTGTTGGAGCTTTTGATTGATCGAAAGCTTGCGAGGAAGCTGAAATCAGTTGATTTTTCCAGTCGATAATTTGGTTTTGATGAACATCAAATTCAGCACTCAATTCAGCAAGTGTTTTTTCTGCTTTAATCGCAGCAAGTGCTACCTTAGCTTTAAAATCATTTGAATGATTTCTTCTTGGTCTACGTGCCATAAAATACTCCATATATTGATGTTTATAACATCATTTGGGGAGCAAAATATCACTTATAAGTGTTGTTCAAATTTCCTGATCCACCTCTAAATCCGACCAAAATTAAAAAATAGGCATGGGATTCAGCGGACGCTTACAAATGCTTAGGCTATTTTAAATCCTTTCAATAGATAAATAAGCTAGGTAGCGAATCTTATATTTATAAAAAAATCCCCCGATTTGGAGGATCTTTTTTGATGTCTTAATTAAGTAGCTTTTTAAGCTGCTTTTGCAGGTACACCACTATGGAAACGGAACATTTCATCTGGACTAAGAATCAGATTCTTTTCTACTTCACGGATATGCTCAATTCGGCTTTGAATATCTTCTTGTGGATTTTTCAGTTTTGCAGTTTTAGCCACATCTAAAGCTAAGGCCAAGTAGTCCTCAAAATGGCGAGATTCAGATTTAAGCAAGTAACGGTAGTAACGTCCTAGCTCATCATCCACCAGCGGCGCAAGCGCATAGAATCGCTCACAAGAACGTGCTTCTACAAAAGCACCAATCACCAGCACATCAATTAATGCTTCGGGTTCATAGGTCCGGATTTCCTTACGCAAACCACCTGCATAACGCCCTGCACTGAGTCCAATCCATTGCTGGCCACGCTTATTCATGAATTCCAGCACCTGTTCATAATGCAGCATTTCTTCACGTACCAGCTGCGCCAGTTTCACTTGTAAATCTACAAAGAAGCTATAGCGGAACATCAGGTTCATTGCTGTACTGGCTGCTTTCTTCTCACAGTTGGCATGATCCTGCATCAGGATCTCCAGATTCTGTAATGCCTCATCGAGCCAGGCTTTTGGTGTTTCACAACCTAAGAAGCCAATGACAGGCTTCATCAGTTCATCATAATCAATATTTGACATATATCTTTTGCAATCTTAACGCGCAGCTTTAATTGCAGCCTTCATTTGTTGTACAGCTTGCGCCAGTCCAACAAAAACTGCATCTGCAATAATCGAGTGACCAATATTTAATTCATGAATTTGAGGAATCGCAGCAATTGGAGTGACATTATCCAGGTTCAGACCGTGACCTGCATTGACCACCAGACCTTTAGAAGCCGCATACTCTGCCCCTTTGATAATGCGATCCAGCTCAACTTGCTGTGCTTCTGGCGTGTCAGCATCGGCATAAGCACCTGTATGAAGCTCAATTGTAGGTGCGCCACAAGCGACTGCCGCATCAATCTGGGCAATGTCTGCATCAATAAATAGCGACACGTCACAGCCAATCGCAGACAGTTCCTGGGTGGCTTTTTTCACATCTTCAAAATGACCAACGACATCCAGACCACCTTCAGTCGTCACTTCCTGACGCTTTTCTGGTACAAAGCAGACATGCTGCGGCTGGATTTCTTTAGCAAAAGCCACCATTTCATCAGTCACAGCCATTTCCAGATTCATATGCGTGGTCAATACCGGACGCATACGACGTACATCTTCGTCCTGAATATGTCGGCGGTCTTCGCGCAAATGCAGGGTAATTCCCTCTGCACCGGCTTGCTCACAGATCAATGCAGCATTGACTGGGTCTGGGTAGGTCGTACCACGTGCTTGTCTTAAAGTTGCGACATGGTCAATATTGACACCAAGTAATGCAGCCATAATATTTTCCTAACTACGATTGAGATTGAGAATTTTGGATCCACAATTGTCGACTTTTCAGTGGTCGGTCACCAAGCAAAGCAGTGATCACCTGTCGATATAGCTTCGTCAGTAATTGTAACTGTTCTGGATTAAAATCCCTACCATTTTCATAGTGCTGCATTGTTAAAATCTGCGGGCCCGACATGGTTGAGCGCAAGGCCTTGGCCGAAGGCATAAAACCTTCATTCAACTGAAAATAGTAATGTTGCAAGGGATTGATTGGTGCCTGATTGGCATCGACCGAAAAATCCAGTTCATAGCCCAGTTCTTCTAATAAGATATGTTCAAACTGACGCAGAACCTGTTTTAAATAAGTATTGGGATTTTCCTGATCGGAGAGTTTTTGCAAGGCATTCAATGTTTCGCCATATTTGGCAAAGGTCAGCGGCATTTGCACTTCAAGCGGACATAAACGCAACAGGATTTCATTCAGATAAAAGCCAGAAAAAAAGGCATCACCGAAAAAAAAGATCGGCTGATTAACAATTTCTAATTTGGTGAAGTTTTTGAGTTCAGATTTGCCTGAGGCTAGCAAGCTGATGGGTTGATATTGTGGTGGTGGATTTTGTCTTAATATCCCATCGATACGGCCATATTCCTGGGTAAATAAATGCACAATATGACTGCGATCGCGATATTTACGATGATGAATCAGGTATCCATGCAGCACTTCATTACGCATAGGCTGCTTCTTTAGTCTTTATTCTTTTTTGATTTTTTCTCTTCTTCTTCGTCATCCCCATCAGGAATGGCGGCACCCACAACAGCCGCGGTCCCTTTGACCGCGTACTTTGTGGTTTTATAGGCAACTTTGGCAGGAACGGTCACTACTTTATGAATACAGCCTTGCAAGAATAAAACACATGCAATGACTGCTAGAAATTTCATCATGATCCGTTCTCGTCCAATTTAAATGTCGCTATAACCTAGACTTTTCAGTGCTCGCTCATCATCAGACCAGCCGCCTTTGACTTTCACCCAAAGCGTTAGCATGATTTTCTGCTCGAACATTTTTTCCATGTCGACACGTGCATCCATGCCGATTTTTTTCAGCTTGGAACCTTTTTCACCAATCACAATGGCTTTTTGGCCAGCACGATCAACGAAAATGGTGGCATCAATATAAGTACATGCCGGCTTCATACGGCCTGTTTTTTCGTTCAGGGTCGGCTCTTCAGTTTTGAAAGATTCAATCTGAACAGTTAAATCGTATGGCAGTTCTTCACCTAACTGACGCATGATCTTTTCACGGATAATTTCAGAGGCCAGGAAACGCTCTGAACGATCGGTAAGCTGATCCAGTGAATATAGCGGCGGCTGGAATGGCAGATACTTGGCAATCGTATCGCGTAAGTGTTCGAGGTTGGCACCACGAAGTGCAGACACCGGTACGATTTCAGCAAAGTTCATCAGTTTGGCACGTTCACGAATCAGCGGTAAGGCTTCATTCTTGTTCTCGAACGTGTCCAGCTTGTTGATTACCAGAATGACTGGCATATCCGCATTTTTTAATTTCTCCAGAACAAGCTCATCGTTCTGGGTCCATTTCTGTGCATCAACGACAAACAGCACCAGATTCACATCACGCAATGCAGAGTGCGCAGCACGGTTCATCATTTTATTGATGGCACGCACTTCTTTTTTATGCATCCCCGGTGTATCAACAAATACTGCCTGAGATTTTTCACGTGAATCAATCCCTACGATTTTATGACGGGTAGTTTGTGGCTTACGTGAAGTAATCGAAAGTTTCTGGCCCAGTAAGTGGTTCATCAAAGTTGATTTACCCACGTTTGGACGTCCGACAATCGCCACGAAACCGCTACGATAATCAGAAGGAATTTCAGTACCCTGTGCACTGAAAAATTGACTAATCAAGTCATTGCTGTCGCTTTGCGACTCGTGATCAGCATCAATGTGATCGGAATGAGTAGTCATTAAGACTTATGCTCCAAATGTTTTAAAATATCTGCCGCAACCGCCTGTTCAGCGAATCGTCGGCTTGAACCTTCACCGGCCATGACCGGCAAGCCTTCTACCTGGCATTCCACTTTGAAATGCTGGTTCGGGGCATCACCCTGAATATCTACAACCTCGTAAACTGGGAGAGGTTTTTTACGTGCTTGTAAATATTCCTGTAGGCGTGATTTAGGATCTTTCAGCTGGTCAGTCGGTTCAATATTGTCTAAATATGGTTCGTACCATTTTAGCACAATCGCCTGTAGTACAGTGAGATCACCGCAATCCACATAGATCGCACCAATGATGGCTTCGACCGTATCCGCAAGTATAGACTCACGATGATGACCACCCGATTTCAGCTCACCCGTACTGAGAATCAGGTTCTGACTCAATTTTAGATCATTGGCAATTTTCCCTAACGCTTCCTGTCGGACAAGGGTCGCACGCATACGCGTCAGACGGCCCTCATTTTCCTGTGGATAAGCAGTAAAGAGATAATTGGCTATGATCATCCCTAAAAGAGAATCGCCTAGAAATTCTAGGCGTTCATAGTTGTGTTTATGACTAACTGAACGATGGGTTAGTGCCAGTTTTAACAGATCAGCTTGTTTAAACTGATAGCCGATCCGTTTGGCAAGACGCTCATCATTTAGTTTTGACTGTGCTTTGATCAAAATCTTTCTCAAACTTCATCACTAAATCGATATTCATTATAAAATTCTTGCGAATTTCATAATTCTTGTGCACCTGTAAACCATCAGTGTTGGTTACTTTGGCAATTTCATCAAACTTCAGATCGCGAATATTGTTCATTTCTAAACGCTGCCCCATCTGTTGACGAAATTTTTCTGGCGCAATATTTGCCGGAGAACTCTTTAAAAGTTCCTCAATCTGATTATCCACCATACGATCATCAAAGTATGGCCCCCAAACTGCAATCGCCACTTTGGCAAGAAAAGCAAACCCCACGATTGCAAATAAAATTCCAATATACGAAGCACCTTGCTGATGTTTCATTTTTTATTTTCCTGACTGAAATAATTAATCGATTATCCCGTTTCGACTAAACGATGGCAGTTTAAAGCCAGGTTCTTTATGCATCCAGATATAGAATGCGCGACCTGTTAAGTTTTCTTCCGGAACAAAGCCCCAGAAACGACTGTCAGCACTTTGATCGCGATTATCCCCCATCGCAAAGTAATGACCTTCTGGAACTTTCACTTCCCAATATAAACCATTTTCAGTTGAAAACTTACCATTTTCTATATAGTTAAGGAATGGAGCCTGACGAGCTACATTAACTCCTTCCAGCTCACGCATAGTGAAAGTATGTTCGCCAATGGTTTCTTTATGATAAATCGAATTTGGCGTATCCAGGCGATCTTTTTCACGACTGAATTCTACTGGAACTTTTGCTACTTTCTCACCATTAATGGTTAACTGGCCATGATCATAAACAATATGATCACCTGGCAAACCAATTACACGTTTAATATAGCTAATCGTTGGTTGTGGCGGATAACGGAAGACCACGACATCGCCACGTTCCGGACTACCTGTATCCAGAATTTTTGTATTTACAATCGGTAATTTCACACCATAGTCAAACTTATTGACCAAGATAAAATCACCGGTTTCCAGTGTTGGAACCATAGAATCTGATGGAATATTGAAAGGTTCGTACAGGAAAGAACGCAATACTAAAACGACGGCCAAAACCGGCCAGAAATCATAAGCCCAAGTAATAATGAAGTTTTCATTGCCCTTGCCTTTGGTCTGTCGTTGTTTCAGAACAAATTTATCCAGCAACCAGACCGCGACGAAAAATAAGGTCGCAGGAACAAGAATCAAATTAAAATCAAAATCCATGGGCTTATTATCCTTATAGTATTAGCGTTCAACTTTCAGTACAGCTAAGAACGCTTCTTGTGGAATTTCAACACTACCCACCTGTTTCATACGTTTCTTACCTTCTTTCTGTTTTGCAAGAAGTTTCTTCTTACGTGATACGTCACCACCATAACATTTTGCCAATACGTTTTTACGCATTGCTTTTACAGTAGAACGGGCAATAATTTGCGCACCAATGGCCGCCTGAATTGCCACATCAAACATCTGACGAGGAATCAGGTCTTTCATTTTTTCAACCAGTGCGATCCCACGATGACGTGCATCCTGACGGTGGCAAATCATTGCTAAAGCATCGACTTTTTCACCATTGATCAGGACATCCACTTTCACCAGTGATGAACTTTCAAAACGCACAAAGTTATAGTCAAGGGAGGCAAAACCACGTGAACAAGATTTCAATTTATCAAAGAAATCCATCACCACTTCAGCCATTGGAATTTCAAAAGTAACGGATACTTGATTCGCCATGAACTTCATGTCTTTTTGTACACCACGGCGCTCAATACATAAGGTCATGACATTACCCAGGTATTCCTGTGGCACGAGGATATGACATTCTGCAATTGGTTCACGCAGGTCTTCAACAGTTGAGCCATCTGGCATTTTTGATGGGCTGTCGATGTAAATGGTATTGCCATTTTTCATCACTGCTTCATAAATTACCGTTGGTGCTGAAGAAATCAGATCCAGATCGTATTCACGTTCTAGACGCTCCTGTACGATCTCCATGTGCAGCATACCCAAGAAGCCACAGCGGAAACCGAAGCCTAGAGCATCAGAACTTTCTGGTTCGAAGAACAACGCAGAGTCATTGATTTGCAGTTTATGCAATGCTTCACGGAAAGGTTCAAAATCACTGGAATCGATTGGGAACAGGCCCGCATAGACCTGTGGTTTTACTTTTTTGAAGCCAGGTAATGTTGGAACTTCTGGAGTAGTTGCCAGTGTAATGGTATCACCCACTGGTGCGCCAAAAATGTCTTTAATACCGGCAATCACGAAACCAACTTCACCCGCTTCAAGGATATCGGTTTCAGTATGCTTCGGATTGAAAATACCGACTGAAGTGATGATATGTGTCTGACCAGTCGATTTCACCAGCATCTTGTCGCCCTTGCGAACACGACCCTGTTTCACACGAACCAGAGATACTACGCCCAGGTAGTTATCGAACCATGAGTCAATAATCAACGCTTGCAGCGGTGCATCACGTTCACCTGTTGGTGCAGGAATGACATTCACCAGCGTTTCAAGCACACCTTCAATACCTAGGCCAGTTTTTGCTGAACAGGTCGGTGCTTCAGTCGCTTCAATCCCGATAATATCTTCAATTTCCTGAATTACACGTTCAGGTTCAGCTTGTGGCAAGTCAATCTTGTTCAGTACTGGTAAAACTTCCAGACCCTGCTCAATGGCGGTATAGCAGTTTGCAACAGACTGCGCTTCTACCCCTTGTGCTGCATCCACAACGAGAAGTGCACCTTCACAGGCCGCCAAAGAACGTGAAACTTCATAAGAGAAATCCACGTGTCCCGGGGTATCAATGAAGTTCAACTGATACTCTTGGCCATTTGGATGGGTATAGTACAAGGTGACCGAAGCCGCTTTGATGGTAATCCCACGTTCGCGTTCAAGTTCCATAGAATCAAGAACTTGAGCCTGCATTTCACGATCCTGCAAACCACCACAAGTTTGAATAAAACGATCTGCCAGAGTCGATTTACCGTGGTCAATATGCGCAATAATCGAGAAGTTACGAATGTTTTTAATATCAACAGATTTTTTAGCTTGCGCCATGGGCTACCTTGAGAAAAAAACGCGTCATGCAATTTAAAAAGTCATTGCATAACAAAAGCCGAATAGAAATTGCCGAGGATTATAGCAGAATGGAGATACAGAAAAAGAATTATCTTTCTTCTCTCTCGCCTATCTTAAATACGTAACCGCTTTATGTTTTATTTTCTTTTCCTCAGCTTTTTTTCAAGAAAACAGCTTGTTAAATGGGTTGCCTCCTATTTGGTAGCTACTCTCTATTCAATCTCGATATCATCACCTTATTAGATTGATTCTTCTCTTATCGCCTTTGCTTCTTTACTCAAATATAAAGTAGAAAAATCATAAGGGTTAATACTGTCTGAGAGAGGCTGATAAGCTTGGGTAAAACTTGGCGACATACGCTTCGGTCGACCCGACGCAATTTCGATACAGGCCCACTGCGTACTACCGGTAAATAGGATATTCTGATCCTGCGGACGATAAAATACATACTGTCTGAATGAATACAAGGCATTTAGATCACTTAACCAAGTTCGTAGAATCAGCTCATCCCCTTCAAATGCCGCCTTGCGATACTGGACATGATGTTCAACTGCAACCATGGCATGTTTAAGTTGCAGATACTCATTTAAACCGAGTCCTAATTGCTCGATATGCGCCGAGGCCACATCCTGCATCCACTGCACATAAACTACGTTATTCACATGTCCTAGACGATCAATATGTTCAGGTTGTACCTTCAAAACTTGGTCAAAAATACCGGTCACTTTTCTCTTATCCTTTATCGCAATTTTTTCCATGTAGAGTCTACAGAAATTATGGCTCGGGTAAATTGCGAAAAATAAAAAACCGCCTAAACAAGCGGTCTTTTATTGAAGATTCATTTATTTTATGAAATGCGCATCCCGACAATGGCACGTTGACCCTGACGAATCAGACCGACACGGGCAACACTACCTTTTTTTAGATCTGCCACAGCTTCCACAAACTGGTTACTGTTCAAGATTGCTTTACCATTGATTTGAGTCACGACATCATTTGGCATAATCCGTGCCTGAGCTGCGATCCCATCTCTACGAACATCCTGAATGACTACACCACCCTTAATCTCTAAACGCTCTTTTTCAGCCGGGCTTAATTCCCGAATAGTAACGCCTAATACCGGACCTTTATTTGGCTGAGCCTGGTTACCTGCTTTGGCTGGCGTTTCATCTGGTGCAGTCGTGAGTGTTGCATTGATATTACGACGTTTATCATCACGTAATACTTCTAACTGGATCTGCTGTTTAGGCGCAGAACGGTTCAAATAGTTCAACAACTGGCTAGTGCGTGAAATATCAGTACCGTTGTATTTTAAAATCACATCACCGGCTTGCAGACCCGCTTTTGCCGCTGGCGAGTTTGGTGCCACCTGAGTAATTAAAGAGCCTTCTGGCTTAGATAATTTATAAGATTCTGCCAAAGTACGGTCGATATCTTGCAGACTTACACCCAGATAAGAACGGGTCACTTTACCATCACGTTTCAGCTGGTCAGCCACTTCCATAGCGACATCAATGGGAATCGAAAATGACAGGCCCATATAACCGCCAGTACCACTGAAGATTCGTGAGTTCACCCCAACCACTTCACCGCGCTGGTTAAATAGCGGTCCACCCGAGTTACCTGGATTCAGGGCCACATCAGTCTGAATAAATGGGACTGCGGTTTCGCCCATCATATTACGCATCTTGGCACTGACAATCCCGGCAGAAGCGGAGTAGTCAAAACCAAAAGGTGAACCGATTGCTAATACGGGTTCACCTACACGTAATTTATCGACATCACCAGTACGCAGTTCCGGGAAACCTGAACCATTGACTTTCAACAAAGCGACGTCGGTACGCTCGTCGCTTCCCACGACTGTCGCATCAATTTCCCGACGATCATTCAAGGTAATTGTCACTTTAGACGCATCTTCAACTACGTGGTGGTTGGTCAGCAGATAGCCATCCTTACTAATGAAGAAGGCACTCCCATATCCAGTTTTTTCCTGCGGTACACGTGGCTGCGGAATAATCACCTGATTACCAAAGAAACGGCGTAAAATTTCAGGAACCTGTTGTTGCAAGAGCTCTTCTTCGCTCATTTTCTTGACAACACTCACACTGACAACTGCCGGACTGACCTGATCAACCAGGTTAGAAAAATCGACGGGTGTTACTGCCTGTAACTGAGCAGCACTCATGGTAACAGTCGCTGCAAATAATCCTTTTTTTAAATCCAGAATTTTCATATAAATTATTCACCCAAATTGTTGATAAATTTATGTAAATAGGTTTTATCACAAACTTCATATATTTTAAGTAACAATATGTTCGAAAGCTTGAATGTTGGCAACCTTTAATTTTTCTAAAGCATTAAGTTAAAGCTTTTATTAATTTTTTTCATCAATAAATGAGCACTTAAACGCTTGCCTTTTGTACAAAAAAGCGCTCTGATTAACGGACTTTTTTCAATTAGCTGATGGACATGTCTAATTTTCCCCTTACCCATCATTTTGACGTGATCATTGTGGGCAGTGGCGGTGCCGGTCTTAGTCTAGCACTTTCTTTGTCTGAACATTTTAATATTGCAGTTCTTGCCAAATCCACCCTGACCGATGCCAGTACCTATTATGCACAAGGTGGCGTTGCAGCAGTACTGGATGAGACAGACTCGATTGAACAGCATATTGATGACACCATGATTGCAGGTGTACATCTGTGTGAAATGGATGCGGTGAAGCAGACGGTTGAAGGTGGTAAGCCTTCGGTGGATTTTCTGCTGAAACACGGCGTCCAATTTACCCTGGATGAGCAGGAACAATTACATTTGACCCGTGAAGGCGGCCATTCACAGCGCCGAATCATTCACGCAGCTGATGCGACTGGGCGTGCCATTTCTACCACGTTAGTACAGCGCGCTCAGGAAAAAGAAAATATTACCATCTTTGAAAATTACATTGCGATTGATCTGATCTGCTCACAAAAACTGGGCTTAGATGGTGAAAATCGCGCCTTAGGTTTATATGCACTCAATGAAGAAAGTGCACAAGTCCATACTTTCTTAGCACCATTTACTGCCCTGGCTTGTGGCGGTGCGATGAAAGCCTATCTTTATACTTCCAATCCAGATATCGCGACCGGTGATGGGATTGCGATGGCTTATCGTGCCGGTTGCCGGGTTGCCAATATGGAATTCAACCAGTTCCATCCAACCTGTTTATATCATCCGCAAGCGCGTTCATTCCTGATCACCGAAGCTATGCGAGGTGAAGGCGCCTATTTACGCCTTCCTGATGGTGAGCGCTTTATGCTGCGCTTTGATGAGCGAGCAGAACTGGCACCACGTGATATTGTGGCGCGTGCAATTGACTATGAGATTAAACGTCTGGGCATTCGTCATGTCTGGTTGGACATTACCCATAAAGATGAAAGCTTCATCAAGGAACATTTCCCGACCCTGTATGCACGTCTGCTAGAGCTTGGCATCGACATCACCAAGGAAATGATTCCTGTGGTTCCTGCTGCGCATTATACCTGTGGCGGTGTAGTTGTAGATGAAAATAGCCAGACCGATATTGCCGGACTCTATGCCATTGGTGAAACGTCCTATACCGGCTTACATGGCGCTAACCGTATGGCCAGTAACTCACTTTTAGAATGTTTTGTATATGGCATGAGTGCTGCCAAACATATTCAGGAAAATTTCAAGGCGGATCAAGCTATCCCTGAAGTTCCGGAATGGGATGATTCTCAGGTGACCAATCCTGATGAAGATGTGGTTATTCTGCAAAACTGGGACGAGCTGCGTCAGACCATGTGGAACTATGTCGGTATTGTTCGCACCACTAAACGTCTAGAACGTGCCCTGCACCGAATTGAGATGTTGAAAAAAGAAATTACCGAGTATTATCAGGATTATCAGGTGAGCAAAAACTTGATCGAGCTGCGTAATCTGGTACTCGTTTCAGAGATGATCGTGCGTTGTGCCATGCAACGTAAAGAATCCCGTGGACTGCATTTCACCTTGGATTATCCAGAATTGCTGCCTGAGCTACGCAAAACCGTACTGATTCCACCAAGTTTTGAAGTAGAAACTCCTTTGGTGAATGCTTAAAGATATAAATAAGGCAGTTAATATTTTTAAATATCATCTGCCTTTTCTTTGGCTCTGATTTTTTTTAAGTTTTAGAATAATCAGGTTATTTAAATAAAGCATATGATTTGTATGAGTTAATCAGCATTTTAAGGAATGTATGGGTTCTTTACGTGGTGGAACCGAATAGGTTGCTGTCACATGGGCAACTGGCTCTTCCTGATCAATCGAATAAATCCAGACTTCTCCCACAATGAGCGCCTTCCCCACTTTCATCAATTTACTTTCTCCTCTCAGATCGACTCCGCCTGAAGGCTTACGCAAAAAATTGATATTCAAATTCGTGGTCACTGCCAGACCAATCAGTCCAATCTCACCGAGGATCGCAATATATAAAGCCAGATCGGCCAAGGTCATCATGGTGGGTCCAGACACTGTGCCGCCGGGGCGCAATTCCTGCTCACTCACGCGATACAGTACGGTTGCACCCTGAGGCACTACAGCTTCGATCTGGCACTTTTCCAGGCTCTGCGGAAATTCCTGCTGTAAAAACTGGATGATTTCTTCTCTTGTACTTTTCATCATGTTTTATCTTCCTGATTTATTCCAATATAGAAGATTCTTCCTTGAAATAACTAGAAAAAAGTATGCCAAAAATGTCTTTAGAATAAAATTATTTTAAATAAGACAGCGCCTGTTCAAACACCTGACCAGGTGTTTGAGTTGCATCCAGACATTTAATCCGCTCTGGATGACGCTGGCATAGTGTTGCATATCCGGCGCGAACTTTCTCAAAGAAAGTAACTTTCTCTTGCTCAAACCGATCCAGCGCACCTCGGGCACGTGCGCGATTCATACCCAGTTCAATCGGTGCATCCAGCCAGAACGTAATATCCGGCATACGTTCTACGAAATTTTGATTTAGCAGATTCAGCTTGTCTTCACTGAGTCCACGTCCTGCACATTGATAGGCAAAACTGGCATCACTAAAGCGATCACATAAGACAATTTTTCCAGCATTTAAAGCGGGTAAAATCACTTGTGCCAGATGCTGGGCACGTGCCGCATACATCAACAATAACTCTGTATCATGGCACATCGCTTCTTCGTGGTTTACGGCCAATAACAGCGAACGAATCTGTTCTGCCATTGGTGTGCCACCCGGCTCGCGGGTCAACACGACCTCTTTACCTTGAGCAATAAAATCATCATAGATACGACGAATGAGTGTGGTTTTCCCTACACCCTCAGTGCCTTCAAAGCTGATAAACATGCTCATTCCTTATTTTTTGAACGTAAAACAGAGAGATACTCTTGTACTGCTCTATTGTGGTCTTGCAGACTACTGCTGAATTTATGCCCACCATTACCCGTTGCAACAAAATAAATATTTTGTGAATTGTCCGGATGCATCGCTGCTTCAATGGCTTTCTTGCTTGGCAAGGCAATCGGTGTCGGTGGCAAGCCAGCCATGGTATAGGTGTTATAAGGTGTTGGATTGCGTAGATCCTGACGAGTGATATTACCTTTGTAATTCTCACCCATACCATAAATTACGGTTGGATCTGTCTGTAGGCGCATGCCGATTTTCAAACGGCGCACAAATACACCAGATACCTGTTGTAACTCGCTATCCAGACTGGTTTCTTTTTCAATGATCGATGCCATGATCAGCGCTTCATATTTATTCTGATATGGCAGATCTGAAGCACGTTTTTCCCAAGCCTGATCCAGAGACTTCATCTGGCGCTGATAAAGATCAGTCAGAATCTTGCGATCCGTTTCGCCTTTGGCAAAGAAATAGGTATCTGGAGCGAACAGACCTTCAGGATGATTAAATGGAATATTGAGTTCTTTGAGCAATTGATCGGTTGGCAAATTCACCACTTCTTTAGTCACCAGATCATCTTTCTTTAAGGCATCAATCAGCTGTTTAAAAGTCGTGCCTTCGATGACCAAGATCCGGTTCATCTGAGCATTTTCTGCATTGGAAATCATGTCCAGTACTGCACGGATGCTCATACCTTGAGGAATTTCATAGACACCCGCCTTCATGGTGTCATGAATCATGATGCGCTGATACAGTTTTAAAATAATCGGAAAGCTGACATGATTTTCTTTGGCCAGCCGATCAATAAATCCAGAATAGGTTTCACCGTTACTAATTGCCAGTAACTGTTTTTGACCTTCTACAGGATAATCTTTCCATAGGCTAGCTTTCAGGATCAACCCTAGAACCAGGAGTATCCCGATTAGAAATAGAACTATCCCTTTCATGAAACCAGGGCGTTTGGCATTATTTTTCTTTTTGGTTTTAGACTTGGAAGCTGACATATTAATAAGGCATCTGATTCAATCGAAGACGGTTAAAAAGTTCAATACAAGCATCTACATTTAAAGCACGCTGCTCAAATTGAGTGGCAATTTTCATCGGACTGAGCGCATTGCAGAAAAACAGGCTGTCGATATGAGGAATTTCATCCATTTCCACATCACGCTGCTGACAGATAATGCCCTGATCCTGCATACGTTGCAAAATTTCTGCACGCATTACACCGAAGACGCCATTATAACGAAGTTCTGGTGTAATCCATGTATTGTTTATACGAATGAAGCAATTACTGCTCACCCCTTCAACAATTGTACCCTGCACATCAGTTACCAGTGCTTCCGGCCAGCCATGCTGATCCGCTTCCTGTTTAAGCAAAACCTGTTCCAGACTGTTTAAGGTTTTCAGCCCCACCAGATTCGGCATACTGAGGCCAATGGCCTGTTGCAATACACCCGCCTGAATATGCTCATAACTGAAGTCCTGTACAGTTTTCGGATAATAGAACACCCAAAGATCTGCCGGATGGTCTGGCAGGCTATAACCACGCTGTCCTATACCACGACTCAGTACAATCTTTAAGGTTCCGTTCAATTCAGCTTCTGATTTCAGTAACGCTTGCAAACTTTTTTCAATCAGGTCCAGATTAGCCTGCAAACTTAATTTTTGCTGGCTCATTCTTAAACGGGCTAGATGACGGTCTGCTAACTCGATCCGGTTTCGACGGATGCGCGCGGTAGTAAAGCAGCCATCTCCATAATGAAAGGCACGATCCAGCACATCTATATCTTTGACGGGTTGAGCATTTTTTAAATACAGCATGCTTTTAAGGCCTCTCTGGTGACGGATAGAGCGATGAAATATAAGCTCTGCCTATATATCTGTTTTACTCACATAAAATTCGTTTTTAATTATTTTTTATGCAAAAAATCTCCAGCTATTCTTGCCCCATCCAACAAAACAAAGAAACATTTGAGGCAAATATGAACATCCGTAAATTAAAAATTGGGGTATTGGCAGCACTGATTTCGGCAACCGCTTTGAGCGTATCTGCAAAAGACTTCCTGAACGTGTCTTATGACCCAACTCGCGAATTGTACGATAACTTTAATAAAGAATTCAGTGCTTACTGGAAAAAATCTACTGGCCAAGATGTGAACTTTAAACAGTCACATGGCGGTTCAGGCAAACAGGCACGTGCTGTCATTGATGGTCTGAATGCGGACGTCGTGACTTTGGCTCTAGCTGCAGATATCGATGAGATTGCAGCACGCGGCCTGCTACCAAAAGACTGGCAGAAAAAATTCCCACAAAACTCGACACCTTATACCTCAACCATCGTTTTCCTGGTGAAAAAAGGTAATCCTAAAGGCATTAAAGACTGGGGCGATCTGGTGAAACCGGGCGTAGAAATCATTACACCAAACCCAAAAACTTCTGGTGGCGCGCGCTGGAACTATTTGGCAGCGTGGACTTGGGCGAAACACCAACTAGGTGGCAATGATGCAAAAGCACAAGACTTTGTTCGCCAGATCTACAAGCAAACTAAAGTACTCGACTCAGGTGCGCGTGGTTCAACAACGACTTTCGCTGAACGCGGGATCGGTGATGTATTGCTGGCTTGGGAAAATGAAGCGCATTTAGCCATTCGTGAACAGCCAGGCAAGTTTGAAATCATCACCCCTTCACTTTCAATCCTGGCTGAACCGCCAGTGGCGATTGTTGAGAAAAATGCCAAGAAAAATAATAGTGAAACATTGGCGAAAGCTTACCTGAACTTCCTGTACTCACCTGCAGGTCAGACTGTGGCAGCGAAAAACTTCTACCGTCCACGTAATACAACCGTGTTGAAGCAATACAGCAATATATTCAAGCCATTAAAATTGGTGACGATTGACAAAGAATTTGGCGGTTGGGATAGGGTACAGAAGAAACACTTTGCCAATGGTGGTGTCTTTGACCAGATTGTAAAAGCCAATAGTTCAAAATCTTGATAAGAAAGAATTCAAACAATGGCCTTATTGAATAAGGCCATTGTCATATCAGAGACTTACCAAACCACTTATCTTATATTTTCATATAAAATTCATTTTTAATTATTTTTTATGCATAAAGAATAGGTTTATTCTGCACTCATGTTACAAAACGTGTAAGAGTTTGAGGTTCACATGAGCATTTCAACAAAACTAAAACTAGGGGTTCTGGCGGCTGTTATTTCAGCAACTTCATTTTCTGCTGCAGCACGCGACTTTCTGAATGTCTCTTATGATCCGACGCGTGAACTCTATGAAGACGTCAACAAAGAATTTGGTAAATACTGGAAAAGCCGTACTGGCCAAAGCATCAACTTCAAACAGTCACATGGTGGTTCAGGTAAACAGGCACGTGCCGTGATTGATGGTTTGGATGCCGATGTCGTAACTTTGGCATTAGCTGCTGACATTGATGTACTGGTCGAAAAAGCCAAACTGTTACCTTCAGACTGGCAGAAAAAATTACCACAAAACTCGACACCATATACTTCTACCATCGTATTCCTGGTACGTAAAGGCAATCCAAAGGGTATCAAGGATTGGGGGGATCTGGTAAAACCAGGTGTAGCGATTATCACACCAAATCCTAAAACTTCAGGCGGTGCACGCTGGAACTATTTAGCAGCTTGGGCATATGCCAAACACTTACCGGGTGGTAACGACAAAACTGCACAAGAATTTGTTCGTAAAATCTATAAACAAACCAAAGTACTTGATTCAGGTGCGCGTGGTTCAACCACCACTTTTGCTGAACGCGGCATCGGTGACGTACTACTGGCTTGGGAAAATGAAGCACATTTAGCCCTTCGTGAACAACCGGGCAAGTTTGAAATTGTGACTCCTTCCCTATCAATTCTGGCTGAGCCACCCGTGGCGATTGTTGAAAAGAATGCCAATAAAAAAGGCAACAAATACCTGGCTCAAGGTTATCTGAACTTCTTGTATTCACCACTGGGTCAGGAAATCTCAGCACGTAACTTCTATCGCCCACGTAATGAAAAAGTGCTGGCGAAATACAGCCAAGTCTTTAAGCCATTAAAACTGGTGACTATTGATCAGGAGTTTGGTGGCTGGGATAAAGTACAGAAAGCCCACTTTGAAAATGGTGGTGTTTTTGACCAGATCGTTAAAGCTAACAACGCAAAAAATAATTTAAGCTAATTTCATACAGGAGCATCGACATGACTCATACGCTTATTGTTCCCGGTGTAGGTGGCAGTGAATACAATCACTGGCAAACCTGCCTGCAACACCGGCTGATGCGTTGCTCCCGTGTGCAGCAAAAAGACTGGAATCATCCGGTACTGCATGTATGGGTCGCTGAATTTATTAAAACCCTGCAAACCATTCCAGATGATGTACAAATTGTGGCACATAGCTTTGGCTGTTTGACCAGCGTGGCAGCACTGGCCCAGCATCCTGAACTGAATACTAAAGTCAAAAATCTGGTTCTGGTTGCACCTGCCAATCCTGCACGTTTTGGGGAAAATGGTTTTGCCCGTGATAGCCAGATGGATTACAGCGCCTATTTTCAGCAGCTCAAGATTCAGGCCCCAACGACTTTGCTGATCAGTGAAAATGATCCTTGGCTGAGTTTTGAAGATGCCCAGGTTCTGGCGAAAGCCTGGAAAATCAAACCGATTAATCTGGGAGCTGTAGGCCATGTCAATGTTGCTTCCGGTTTTGGTCCTTTCCCTGAAATTGAACAATATTTGATTTCAGAAAAGGCTATGCACCATATCAGCAAAGTTGATGAGAGCAAGTATTATTTTAAATTTGCATTTTAGTCCCTGCAAATTATGCTTGTGCCGATTCTATTTTCTAATTTTCGCTGGTTAACTTTAACCAGCATTCTCTCTTTTGAGGAGTAATCATGTCGCAGCGATCCCGAGTGCTGCCAGGATTTGGTCTTTCTCTAGGCTTTACCCTAGCGTATTTGTCATTAATCGTTCTGATCCCGCTGTCTGCCGTTTTTATTAAATCACTCGGCATTGGCTGGGAAGGCTTATGGGAAATCCTGAGCTCTGAACGTATCTTGAAATCATTACAGCTAAGCTTTAGTTCAGCCATTATCGCTGCTTTGATTAATGTAGTTTTTGGCCTGTTACTGGCATGGTGTCTGGTGCGTTATAGCTTTCCGGGCAAACGTATTGTCGATGCACTGGTCGATCTGCCTTTTGCCCTGCCAACCGCAGTTGCCGGTATTGCTCTGACTTCTTTATATGCACCGACTGGCTGGATTGGTCAATATCTGGATCCAATCGGCATCAAGGTAGCTTATACCCCGATCGGTATTACCCTAGCTTTGATCTTTATCGGTATTCCTTTTGTGGTCCGTACGGTACAGCCGGTTCTTTCTGATTTAGAAACTGAACTGGAAGAAGCAGCATCTGCACTCGGTGCGAACCGTTTTCAGATCGTCACTAAAGTCATTTTCCCAATTCTGCTGCCAGCACTGATCACAGGTTTTGCTTTGGCTTTTGCACGTGGTGTCGGTGAATATGGCTCAGTGATTTTCATTGCCGGTAACCAGCCCTTTGAAACTGAAATTGCACCCTTAATGATTATTTCCCGTCTGGAAGAATATGACTATGCAGGTGCGACCACAATTGCTGTAGTGATGCTGCTCATTTCGTTTGTGATGCTCTTTTTGACTAACTTATTGCAAGCTTGGGCGAGCCGTCGTACCGGGAGAACTGCACGATGAGTTTAAATACCAACAGCAATGCGCTGGCTGAAAAATTGCAATCCCGCGATGCGACTCGTGAGCCGACCTGGGTACGTTATACCCTGATTGCGATTGCACTGATCTTTTTTTTAAGCTGCCTGATTCTGCCTTTAGTTCTGGTCTTTGTTGAAGCGTTTAAACAAGGCGTTGGCGTATATACGCAAGCCCTTGTTCATCCAGATACTTTATCTGCGGTCAAACTGACCTTGCTAACGGCTGTGATCGCGGTACCGATGAATGTAGTATTCGGCGTAGCTGCAGCCTGGTCAGTGGCGAAGTTTAACTTCCCGGGTAAATCAATTTTGACCACCATTATCGATATGCCTTTCTCAGTATCACCTGTTATTGCAGGTTTGATGCTGGTACTGATTTTCGGTACTCAAGGCTGGATGGGTGGCTGGTTGATGGATAATGACATCAAGATCCTTTACGCCGTTCCTGCGATTGTTCTGGCAACGATCTTCATTACCGTACCTTTTGTAGCGCGTGAGCTGATCCCTTTAATGGAAGCGCAAGGTACTGAAGAAGAAGAAGCTGCGATTGTACTCGGTGCATCTGGCTGGCAAACCTTCTGGAAAGTGACCCTGCCAAATATCAAATGGGGCCTGATTTACGGCGTAATTCTGTGTAATGCCCGCGCCATGGGTGAGTTCGGTGCAGTATCAGTGGTTTCTGGCCATATCCGTGGTGAAACCAATACTTTGCCGCTACACGTCGAAATTCTATATAACGAATATACCTTTAGTGCTGCGTTTGCCGTGTCATCGCTCCTGGCTCTCCTCGCAATTGTGACTCTGGTTCTGAAAACCTGGGTTGAACTGCGCCAGGAAAAACAAGACAAACGTAATGATGATTCAACAGTTTCTTAAGGAATGCCCACATGAGTATTCAAGTTAAAAATATTGAAAAACACTTTGGTGCATTCCATGCACTGAAAAACATTTCACTGGATTTCCCGGATGGTCAGCTGGTTGCCCTGCTCGGCCCTTCAGGCTGCGGTAAAACAACCCTACTACGTATCATTGCGGGTCTGGAATCTGCTGACGGTGGTCAGGTGATTCTGGAAGGTCAGGATGCAACCAATGTTCACGTTCGTGAACGTGAAGTGGGTTTTGTATTCCAGCACTATGCCCTGTTCCGTCATATGACCGTATTCGATAACGTGGCTTTTGGTCTACGTGTCCGTCCACGTTCAACCCGTCCATCGGAAGCAGAAATCAAAAAGCGCGTGACTCGTTTGTTAGACCTGGTTCAATTGGGCTTCCTGGCAGACCGTTATCCGGCTCAATTGTCTGGTGGTCAGCGTCAGCGTATTGCACTAGCACGTGCCCTTGCAGTTGAACCGCGTGTACTGTTACTAGATGAACCGTTCGGTGCACTAGATGCCAAAGTCCGTAAAGAACTGCGCCGCTGGTTACGTACCCTGCATGATGAACTGCACATTACTTCAATTTTCGTCACTCACGACCAGGAAGAAGCCTTAGAAGTTGCTGATCAGATCGTAGTGATGAACAAAGGCAATGTGGAACAGATCGGTTCACCACGTGAAGTGTATGAAACACCAAAAACACCATTCGTGTTTGACTTCCTGGGACAAGCCAACCGCTTCGAAGGTCAGAACAATGGCGGCATCATTCAGCTAGGTGAAGACCGTATTCAGTTCGATGCCGCTAAACAGGCAGCTCAGGGTAATGTCATTGTCTTCGCTCGCCCGGATGAACTGCGTATTCATGCACAACCACAAGAGAATGCGATTCAGGCCACCTTTATTCGTGAACTCTGGATTGCAGGAAAAGTCGTTGCAGAATTGAATGACCGCCAAGGCAATCTGATTGAAATTTCACTGACACCAGAAGAAGCCCGCGCTCATCAATTCCGTCCGGATCAAACTGTTTGGTTGAGTGCATTAAATCTGCATTTATTTGAAAACCAGGTCGCGTAAGACTGCAAGATGGGGCTTTTAAATGCCCCATCCTCTTATAGGGTAAAGAATTATGAATTTCCAACAATTAAGAATTATTCGAGAAACTGTTAGACAGAATTTTAACTTAACTGAAGCTTCTGCCGCGCTTTACACTTCGCAGTCAGGTGTCAGTAAGCATATTAAAGACTTGGAAGATGAGCTTGGTGTACAGCTATTTATCCGTAAAGGTAAACGCTTATTAGGATTAACTGAACCAGGCCAGGCACTTCTTGGCATTGTAGAGCGTATGCTGGTTGATGCAGACAATATCAAACGTCTTGCAGATGACTTTAACAAGGTCGATGAAGGTACATTAACGATTGCAACGACGCATACCCAAGCACGTTATGTATTACCGCCAATCGTGAATCAGTTCAAAAAAGAATTTCCGAAAGTTCATCTGATTTTGCAACAAGCCAGTCCAATGGAAATTACCGAAATGCTTCTTCAGGGTGAAGCAGATATCGGGATTGCGACTGAAGCCTTAACGACTGAAGAAAATCTGGCGAGTGTGCCTTATTATAACTGGCAGCACAGTATTATTACGCCGCAAAATCACCCGTTGAATAGCAAAGAACAGGTCCGTATTGAAGACCTCGCTGGCTATCCGATTATTACTTATCACGGTGGTTTTACTGGCCGTTCTAAAATCGACTCAGCCTTTGAAGAAGCCGGTGTAGATGTGGATATTGTCATGTCAGCTCTGGATGCCGATGTTATTAAAACTTATGTCGAGCTCAACATGGGTGTCGGTATTGTCAATGATCTGGCTTATGATCCAGAACGTGACTATCGTTTGAAACAAATTAAAACTGATATTTTTGGTGTGAATACGACTTGGATTGCTGTGCGTAAAGGTCATTTACTACGTGGCTATGGCTATGAATTTATCTCACTTTGCTCACCAGATGCCGATATTAAAGCATTGAAAAAAGTGGCATATCCTGATGAATAATTAGTAACTATAAAATTTCATAAAGAGGCTGATATAAGCCTCTTTTTTTCTGTTTCTATCTACTCAATTTACATAAGCAAAAAGAGCTTTCTAATTTTTAAATCTTATTTTTACTTAATTGAAATTTATAAGGCTGTGAGCTTCTAAGCTTGTCTTGAGTATTACAAGAACAATAAAAAAAACGAGCCTAGGCTCGTTTTTTTTATTGTATGCAAGATTAGAAGCGGAAGCTTACACCCAGTTTTGCTACTGGAAGCCATTCGTATTTATTATCTTCACGAATTTCACGCTCTTCATTTCTTAAAGCTGTATCAAAATCTGGTACATCTGGATTAGCAGAGTCTAAAGCTTCAAAGTTACCTGTTGAAGTTAAACTCACACGTGGATTACCATTATAGTATGCACCGATTTCTCCAAATACACCCCAACGGTTAGTAATTGCTGGAGAGAAACCAATACCTACATATGGTGCGATATTATTCTTATAAGATAAGTCACCTGTTACTCGTCCAGTAGTACTTCCTACTGTTTTATATCGATTACCATCCACTGTAATAATACCATCTGCACCTGTACGACTTTCTAGACCATAGTCATTATCGATATAAGCCACACCTGCTGCCATATAGAACCAGTTCGCCCAAGGACGAATTTCAGCATTCAAATAAGTCAGGTTATTATCCATATCTAGATCATATTTTGTACCATTGATTGATAAATCATCTGACCATGAAATATCACCACCGTTATAACCTAGAGTAACACCTACATAAGGGTTAGCATTCCAAGAGATCGCGCCACCATAACCGGTAGTACCGACTTCAGCACGAACAGCTGCAGGTTTAAAGAAAGAGAATTCAGCTACGCCTTCATCTGTTACGATTGTTTCATCAGCAGCCATGACAGATCCAGCTGTGGCAGCTAGAACGGATACTGCTAAAAGTTGATATAAAGCTTTCATTATTTCTCTCCTCAAAAGAACTTTTTTTTCATCATTAGTTATTTGTGATGAGCTCAATATAAAGGAGCCAATGAATATTTTTTATTCGTGTTTTGCTGAGCTTTTGTTATTTTTTGATACATATTAATTTTTCTTGTTGAATGATAAGCCTTTTTTAAACAATGTTTGTACATATCTAAAATACGAAAAGGATACTAATCACTTTACTTGCGAATTTAATTCAGCACCCTTCCTAGTTTTCCATCTTTTTAGAGCAATATAGTGTAAAATATCGGAAATTTTTTTCTGGAAGGAAGATCATGTCTCAGCTTTCAACAATCATTGAACAAGCGTTTGAAGACCGTGCGAATTTCACAGCAGCAGACTGTCCTGCTGAAATCCGTCAAGCAGTTGAGGAAGTAATTGCTGGCCTGGACAATGGTACTTTACGTGTTGCTGAAAAAATCGAAGGTGAATGGGTTGTTCATCAATGGATTAAGAAAGCGGTATTGTTATCATTTAAATTAAACGATAACAAACCAATGGAAGCTTGTGATCTTCGCTTCTACGACAAAGTAGATACTAAATTCTCTGACTGGACTGACGAGCAGTTTAAAGCTGCTGGCGTACGTGTTGTTCCTCCGGCGGTAGCGCGTAAAGGTTCTTTCCAGGCGAAAAACGTGGTACTGATGCCTTCTTATGTGAACATCGGTGCTTATGTAGATGAAGGTACGATGGTTGATACTTGGGCAACTGTAGGTTCATGTGCTCAAATCGGTAAAAATGTTCACTTGTCTGGTGGTGTAGGAATCGGTGGTGTTCTTGAACCGCTTCAAGCTAACCCAACTATTATTGAAGACAACTGTTTCATCGGTGCACGTTCTGAAATCGTTGAAGGTGTAATCGTTGAAGAAGGTTCTGTCATTTCAATGGGCGTATTCATTGGTCAATCTACCAAGATTTATGACCGTGAAACTGGCGAAATCCATTATGGCCGCGTACCTGCTGGTTCTGTGGTGGTTTCAGGCAGCCTGCCATCTAAATGCGGTAAATACAGCTTATATGCAGCTGTAATCGTGAAAAAAGTAGATGCAAAAACTCGTGCTAAAACTAGCCTGAACGATCTGCTACGCGAAGACTAAGATGTCTTAACCTAGAGGACACATTTGTGTTCCTCGGAGCTTCAACCGCTCCTCGTCTCTACGGTCAGCAATGATCGTAGGGATTTTTATTTTTATACATTGTTATTTATTTTTCAGTGGTTAATGTTGTTATGAATACGCTTCGATCTTCCGCAATTCCAGTTTCTGATCCGTCTGCGGGCTTACGCATTACGGAGATCTTCTATTCATTACAAGGTGAAGCCAATACTGCAGGTTTACCGACCGTATTTATCCGCTTAACCGGATGTCCACTGCGCTGTACCTATTGTGATACTACGTATTCTTTTGAAGGCGGCGAGCGCAAATCTTTAGATGACATCATCCAGACCACGCTTGATTTTAAAACGCCTTATGTCTGTGTGACCGGTGGTGAACCATTAGCGCAACCGAATGCCCTGCCTTTGATGCAGCGACTTGCAGATTTAGGCTGTGAAGTCTCTTTAGAAACCAGTGGTGCATTAGATGTTTCTAAAGTGGATACACGTGTATCCAAAGTTCTAGATTTAAAAACACCAACTTCAGGTGAAGTTGCACGAAATTTGCTTACAAATCTGGATCATTTAACTCAGCATGACCAGATTAAGTTTGTGATCTGTAATCGTGAAGATTATGAATGGTCAAAACAGCAGGTAGAACAGTACCAGTTGAATGAAAAAGTCAGTACGGTCTGGTTCTCCCCTGCATTTGCAGTTGAAAAAGGAGCTGCGCGCTTGCCACAATTGGCACGTGATCTGGCTCAATGGATTTTAGAAGACCATCTCCCTGTTCGTTTCCAGCTGCAGCTGCACAAGTTGTTATGGAATGATGAAACTGGTCGTTAATTTTTGTAAATTTACTATATTGGAGTATTTGTTATGCGCCCTCGTGCCATTGTATTGTTATCTGGCGGATTAGATTCAACAACCTGTCTGGCTTGGGCGCAGGCACGCTATGAATGTATCGCACTGAGTTTTATGTATGGCCAACGTTCCACTACAGAACTTGATGCAGCTCGTGCGCTGGCTCAACGCTCGGGTGTAGAACATCGTGTCATCAATATTGATTTAGGTAACCTGGGCGGCTCAGCCCTTACTGATCATAGCATTGAGGTACCGGATCAGTTGCAGGAAGGTATTCCGGTAACCTATGTGCCTGCACGAAATACCATCTTCTTATCTTATGCTTTGGCCGCTGCAGAGGTGTTCGGTGCCGAGGCAATTGTGATCGGTATTAATGCGGTGGATTATTCAGGTTATCCAGACTGCCGCCCGGAATTTATCGAAGCTTTTGCCAACATGGCACGCCTTGCAACCAAGGTTGGTATCGAAGGTCAGGCCCTGAAATTTGAAACACCTTTGTTACATTTATCCAAAGCAAATATCATTCGCTTAGGCCTAGAACATGGCGTAGACTACAGTCAAACGGTATCTTGCTACCAAGCAGATGACCAAGGACGTGCGTGTGGAACATGTGACAGTTGTCGTTTACGCAAGCAAGGTTTTGCTGATGCAGGTGTTGAAGACCCGACACGTTATTACCTTTAAAATCGATCAAGGTTATAAATCCATATTATGAATATTAAAGCCAAATTACTTGCGACTAGCCTACTCTCTTTGTCTGCCCTATTTTCAACTGCATCTTTTGCAAATAATGATCAAGCTAAGGCAAAAGCAGAATTTGAGGCGATGAAAAAAGAATATACAACTGCCATGAAAAATGCTGGAAGCAGTTCAAATGTGCGTGACGGTTTAATTAAAGCCTGTGCTATTCCATACAAACAGGCAGTGAAGTACAAAAAACTGACTCAGTCTGATGTGAATAAGCTTTGTACATGTGAAGTAGATGCGGAAGGTAAATTGACTCAAGCCCAAAAATGGCAGATTCAAAGCACCATTAACCAGAAGAAAAATCCTGCAACTTTAGACTTTGTTAAAAAACAAAGCCAGAACGTGCAGTCTTGTGTAGGCCCACAGCTCGCAGGTAAATTAAACTCACTTGCTGCAGAAGCCAATAAAGCCGCTCAAAAGAAATAATCCTGACGGATGTTTTTCTAGGATAAGCCACTATAATGTGGCTTATTTTTTTGAAAAAATTTAGAAAAATTGGAGAGATCATGTCTGAGATCAGCTTACTTGAGCACACTTTTCCGACCACTACAGGTGAAATTAATCTGGCCCAACTGGATGCAGAATGGTTAATTATCTATTTTTATCCTAAAGATTCGACACCTGGATGTACCACTCAGGCAGTCGGTTTTTCTTGTTTAAAAGATCAGTTTGATGCGCTCAATACGACTATTCTGGGCGTATCACGTGATTCGGTTAAAGCGCATCAGAACTTCACTGAAAAACAGAATCTGACCATCAATCTGATCAGTGATAAAGAAGAAGTGTTATGTAAACATTTTGATGTCATTAAAGAAAAGAATATATATGGCAAGAAAGTAATGGGCATTGAGCGCTCTACCTTCATTTTCCATAATGGCAAGCTGGTCAAAGAATACCGCAAGGTAAAAGCTGCTGGCCATGCTGAACAGGTTTTAGAAGATTTGAAAGCTTTACAGGCTGCTTAAGGTCTTTCATAAAATCAAAAAAGGCATGATCAGAAATATCATGCCTTTTTCTTTAGAGTTGCTGCAAAGAATAATTTAGTTCACTAAAGAAACCGCAATCGACCACATTACACAGCCAATGAGTACATCCAGTATTTTCCAGGCTTTTGGACGCTGAAAAATAGGTTGCAGATAACGTGCTGCATAGCCCAGTCCAAAAAAGAATACAAAGGACGCACTAATCGCTCCCAAGGCAAATTGTATCTGCGCATTGGAATATTGGGTGGAGATGGAACCAATCAAGACCAGTGCATCCAGATAGACATGCGGATTAAGCCAGGTCAGCATCAAACAAATCAGCAAAACTTTATATAAAGAAGGCACATCCTTTTGATCTGTGTCCAGACGCTGCTCATTCTTCCAGGCCTGATAAAAATGTTGAGCGCCATAGATCGCCAGAAAAGTCGCACCCAGATATTTTGCCATGTTGATCCAGTGTGGATTAACCAGCATTAATTGTGAAAATCCCAAAACACCGGCAAAAATTAAAATCGCATCAGATAAGGCACAACACATACAGATCGCAAAGACATACTGCTGTTTCAAGCCCTGTTTTAATACAAAAGCATTTTGTGCACCAATGGCAATAATCAGGCTAAAGCCTACCGCCAGACCTTGTATATATGCATTTAACATTGGAATATCATGGAATTATAAAGATGGAGATCATTATCTATGTTATTCTTTTCAATTAAATATAATTAAGAAAATATCATTCAGACTAAATTTTATTTAGGTAAGCTATGCCACTTAATTCTAAAAACTGTGATGCTTTTCTGGCTGTTGCAGAAACCCAAAGTTTTGATGCTGCCGCAAAAGTATTAAATATTACGGCTTCGGCAGTTACTTTAAGAGTGCAAAATCTGGAAAGAGATTTGGGGCAAGTTCTGGTGCTACGTGAGCGTCCTTGTAAAGTGACCAATGCTGGTCAAACCTTACTGAATTATTTGCAGCATCAACGCCTGTTACAGCAGCAATTGATCCAGCAATTAAATGGTCAAAATAAAGCAGAATTTAGCTCGATTCATATTGCGGTAAATGCGGATTCTCTTGCGACCTGGTTATTTCCCTGTCTGAACACCACCCTGCTTGCAGAGAAAATCACATTGAATCTTCAGGTCGCTGTTCAAAGTGAAACTTATAAGCTTCTAGAGCAGGGTCAAGTCAATGCCTGTATTAGCAGTGAGAGTGAAGCCATGCCGGGTTGTAAGGCTCATTTTATTGGCCAGATGCATTACAGAATGGTCGCAACACCTGCTTTTGTGCATTCTTGGTTTAGACAAGGCATTCACCGGGAATCACTACGTAAGGCACCTGCTGTGATTTACAATGATCAGGATCATCTACACAGCCATCTACTGTTAGCTCAATTTGGCTTAAACCAGCAATGTTTTCCTTTTCACTATATCCCCTCCTCGACCGCCTTTGCGGATGCCATTTTTTCAGGATTGGGATACGGTTTGGTGCCGGACTATCAAATTGCGGACCGGATTCAAAATGGGACATTGATCGAAATACTGCCTGAATGCTGTTGTGATGTACCTTTATATTGGCATCACTGGAAACAGCAGTCTCCCGCTTTAAAACAGTTAACCAAAGTCATTCTGGAACAGGCAGAACAGTGCATGAATAGTCCAAGTCAATAAATAGTTCTATTATATCCTGCCGAATTCACAGAAATTGAATATCACATTATTGGGTTTTCCACTGCCCCATTAAATGAATATTAACCTTTTCACCTACGCCTGCAGTGGCCTTCTTCATCCCAAAATCTGAGCGATTAATTACCGTGGTGGATTTCACATCGAGTAGATTAGGATTACCCTTGTTCGGTGTCAGCGTGGTATCGAATACCACTGGTCGAGTAACCCCTCTTAGAGTGAGTTGACCCATGACCTGATAGCGATTCGTACCATTTGGCTTAAACTGGGTACTTTTGAAATTGACCGTTTTATAGCGCGATGCATGAAACAGGTCCTCACCCATAATCATATTTTTAAGGCTAGGTTTAGAAACTTCCAGGCTATCCACCTGCATAGTGAACTCAGTAGATGACTGTTGTGGCTGATCAGGATCAAACTGCATGGTTGCCTTGAACTCTTGAAAATTTCCCTTTACCACATTCAAACCCAAGGAGTTAATGCTAAAGCCGACACTACTTTGAGGCGTCAATGTCCAGCTTTTAGCATACGCAGCCGATATACACATAGCAGATAGAGCACCCGCATAAGCTATATTTTTCAGGAATAGATTCATTGTGTTCATCCTTAACAATCAAATGAACTCACTACCTTAAAACGGTTTTAGCCCAGATTTGTTTTATCATTTAGTTCAAACTTGTTGACCAATTGTTGAAAAATCTCATTATTTTTAAATTTATGTAAAAACTCACTAGTGCCTAAAGGAAAAGCTGATTCCACTACTTCACCGCGATAATACGCTTCACGTAAAGGAGTCGCTGAAATTGCACCGACCAAGCTATCGAGTTCCACCATTTCCCACTCCGGGAACAAACTTAAATAATAAGAAGATTCATCTTTAAAGTGTCCAATCAGACCAACTTTTGCTTCTGGTTCAACTACTTCAGACACCAGCGATTTCACCAGTTTTTGCCATTTTTCATCATTATAGACATCAATGACATGGACAAATTTAATACGCTTCTGATCTGCTTCAGAAAAGTTCGACAGGATCATTTCTTCACGTTCAGTGGCCAGAAATGGATTTTTAATATTGCGTTCTTGCTGTGCCGAGCCTAATGCCAGAATCACCTGTTGGCTCTGCTGCAAGGCAATTTTAATCGTTTGCATATGGGCCAGATGGAAAGGTTGAAAACGACCAATAAACACCAGGTAATCAAATTTATACTTCATAGCACATCTTACTTTTATGAACGCATCAGTTATGCCGCAGGGAATTTTTTGCGACATAATAAGCGCCAATAAATTCATATTAATAAAGCAAGGATAGTACGATGACACTGAGCTGTATTCAACAACCGCATCAGCATTTAAATGCGAATTTAGACAATGGCGTACTGACCTTAGCCATTCACCGCCCTGAGGCAAAAAATGCGCTTTACGGCGAACTATATCTATGGATCGCACAGGCACTGGATGAAGCAGACCAGGATAGTAGTGTGCGTGTCGTGATTCTACGTGGTCAAGACGCAGACTTTAGTGCCGGCAATGACATGCAGGACTTCATGAAGTTTATTCAGACGCCTCTGCAAGCTAAGGCTGGCGATACTCCTCCTTTTGTGCTGTTGAAGTCCGCTGCAAAATTTTCCAAGCCTTTAATTGCTGCCGTTCGTGGCGTTGCGATTGGGATCGGGGTAACGATTCTGCTGCATGCTGATCTGGTTTATAGTGACAATACTGCCCTGTTCCAGATTCCATTTGTTAGCCTTGGCCTGTCGCCTGAAGGCGCTTCAAGCAAGCTGTTAGTACAACAAGCTGGCTATCATAAAGCGGCTGAGTTACTGCTTACTGCACAACGGTTTAATAGTGAAAAAGCATTGGGTGCAGGTCTGGTAAATAGCATTGAGGAAAACGTCTATGCTGCTGCTGAAAAACAGGCAAAAACTCTTGCCGCTTTACCGCTGGCTTCTATTAAACAAACCAAAGCACTGATGAAGCATAATCTGGCTGAAATTATCGAGTGTATTGATGATGAAGCTGAGATATTTATGAAGCGTGTCGGTTCACCTGAAATGACGGAAGCCGTTCAGGCGTTTATGCAAAAACGGAAACCTGATTTCACACAATTCAACTAATTCTGAAACTTATCTTTTAATTGAGGCAGTTTAGACTGCCTCAATCTTTTATTTTTTTGAAAGAATCTAGCTTATGACTAATGAAAACTCCCAAACGACTTCTCAAACAACCGATAGTTCAAATCCTGAAAAGAAACGTTACTACGAACCTGCTCCTCAGGATATTGATGTAGATAATTTCCGCAAGGTCATCGAAAGCCGCCGTTCAGTGCGTAAATTTACCAAGAAACCAATTCCTGCCGAGGTCCTCGATGCCTGTCTGGACCTGGCCTTGCTGGCACCGAACTCCTCAAACCTGCAGCCATGGACATTTTATGTGGTGCAGAACTCCTCCAAGAAAAAACGTCTGGTTAAAGCATGTATGAGCCAGCTTGCTGCTAAAACAGCTTCGGAACTGATTATCTGTGTAGCACGTACTGACCGTGTAGATGAAATGGCTAAACTGAATATCAGCGAGTTTCCATTTCCTGAGGCTCCACCAGCCATTAAAAAGTACTATAAATACATTCCCTATAACTATAAAACAGGTTATCTGAATGCCTTTGGTAACTTTAAGAAAGTTGCTTTCAAAGTAGCACGTACACTCGATAAACAAATGCCAGTGTCTGCATTTAGCCCTGCTGATGCGAAACTTTGGGCAAGTAAAACCACAGCATTAGCCTGTGAAAACCTAGTACTGGCTTTACGTGCTTATGGTTTTGATAGCTGTATGATGGAAGGCTTTGATGAACCAATGGTTCGTGAACTTCTAGATCTGAATGATCAGCAATATCCAGTGATGGTGATTGGTGCTGGTGAACGTGCCAAAGATGGTGTGTTCTTCCCGCAGTATCGTTTTGATCGTGAGTTGTTTATTCAGAAGGTTTAAGTTTAAAAGTAGTATTTAAAGGATTTAATAATATTAATTTAATTAATATTTGATGACATGGATGTCGCTTAATTAAGTATATTAGAAAAATCTAAATAATAATTTTATAGTTTCCTCATACAAGTATTTCATAATGATTTTATTCTTATAAAGAATTACTTAAAACAAAAAATTTTCAATCATCAATTATCTCAACCAAATTAAAACTAACTACGGAATAGCATTAACCTTTACACCTAAGACAGGCGTTTATAATGGTCAAACTTATTAAAACGAGCATACTTATAAATATAATAATGTTAGCTACAGGATGCTCATCAATGATGAAAAATAGTATTAGTTACGCTAGGCTTTGTTGCACAAAGATTTCATAACTATATGATTTTAGAAGTTTTGATTATTTTTTGATCCAAAATTAAATTTATTTAAATCAGATGCTTACATATTTATGCAACAAAGCCGTTACGCTATACATTATGAGACAGGAAAATTTATATATAAAAACAATTGGCCCGAGTGTAGAAATTTAACAATGACTCCAGATTTAATAAAAAAGCAAAAATATATTACAACTTATAGTAGCTGTAAGATATCTCCTGAAGGGTATGTTCCTCAACAAATTATTATTGAATATGTGCCTTGGTTGACTTATGAAGAGCAAATAAAAAAAGGATATGGTATTCCTGAAGAATTACGTTACGCTCAAGGAGAAGCAGCAGCAAAAAAAAGATTGGCTATAATGGCAGCACAACAGGAAAGAATATCAAAAATCCCAATTACAGCATGGAAAAAAATTGTACTTACTCCCCCTAAAGAAGTGGAAAAATACAAATATCAAGTTCCCGAAGGAAAAGGCAATCGAAGTTGAGGTAAAAATATCCACTACATCATTTCCCTTCATCCTGATGGTAATTACAGTATAGAAACCAAACTGTATTGGGTTGAGAAATATCAAGAAAAGTGGAATTGAAGATTTATTTAAGCATCTAGTCAAGTCCGTTTGATTTCAAACGGACTTAAATAAACTAAAATTTTTCCTAAATATAATTTTATATTACTTTTAACTCCCGATAATCAATCCAATTACAATGAAAACCAACTGGCACTCGAACGGGTAAATAAATCGTGGCAATTGGGCCATCCTTAATATGCTGTGCATCCAAAATCACAACTTTCGAAGGGCCACAATCTAAAGCATGCACATAAGACATGAGCCAACCCTCATTTTCAGCTTGTGCACCTTCTTTTTCGACAAATATAGCCTCACCTGTGACCCAATTTTCTCCAAATGAATAACTTTCTATGGTCGTAGTTTCTAAATCATGCCCCAACAGGCTATTACTGCTGACATGGTAAGGATCATCAAATTCGCCAAAGGAAATGCTATAAGCATAACGATAAGGCCGTCCGGTATAAGCTTCATTAATGCGTGGGAATTCCTGTTTAACATCCGATAAGATTGTCCGCTTCACTTTCCCTGTTCCTTTTTCGAAGACAAATCGTTCTAATCGAAGATCCTGATCTTCAATTGGGCCCTGAATCGAATGCACCATTGCTTTGGAATGTACCACTGCATCCATGACCACATTCCCTGTATCCAGATCATAAGCATTCATGGTATGAAAAATAAAACAGGGATCGATGTTGTACCAGCGTATATCCTGAGCACTTCCACCAAAAGATAACAGACCAATACGTGCCTGATGTTTCGGGTTCCATTGATATGGCAGCAGCGAACCTTTTAAGGCACTCTGCACCGAGAAATTTACATTTAAGTCCAAAATTAAGACCTGAGATTCGGTAATCGCACAGTCATGTACCATCGGACCATGTTTGACTGGAATTTCAACATGATTTTTCAGTTTGCCCTGTACATCGATATGCAGATAAAAGACTTTATTATGGGTTAGCCCATCATAACAAACCGCATGAATATCGCCGGTATCCGGATCAATATGTGGATGTGCAGTAAATGGCAAGTCTAGATCATCATTCTCAAACAGATGATGGCGCTTAGATTCCAGTTCACTATTCACTTCGATTGGATAAGCACCCGCTTCGACCAATGCCCAGATTTTCCCAGCAAAATTGATGATATTGGTATTTACTGGATCAGCTACACCACGACTTTTCCCCGGAATCACTGAGCGATGTAATTTCTTCTGTACACTATCCGCACCTACATATTGGCTTTTGTACCAGTGTGCTTCACCTTCTTTAAGCCGTAACGCATGAATCATCCCATCACCGGTAAACCAGTGATAAATTTTTGGATTTTTCACTGTAATGGGGTTCGGGCCAATTCGCATCAAGGCGCCATCTAATTCTTTCGGGATTTGCCCTTCTACCTTCAATTGAGTTGAAAAATGCTCCTGCCGCTGCGGTGCAAAAATACCATCCAGATAAGGATTATCATGGGCATATGGAATACGGTTATGTAGGATTTCTGCGCCGTATTGAATAGATTTATTCAGCGTATTTTTGAACATGCTGCTCAGCGGTTTTGGCAACTGCATTGTTATATTCCTTGTTTTATTCTTTTATTTAAATTGTTCTGATAAATTTTATAATAATAAAAGCAGGTTGGGTGTTTTTAATATATAGATAGACGGCACATTAACACTAATGCACCGTCGGTTTATATCAATTTTAAAATTTAAACTTTTATATCTAAAAGCTGGATAAATTCAAATGCCGGTTCTTCATAAGGATGACTTTCTTTTAGAGCTTTAGCCACTTCAACCGCCTTTTCATCAGGCACAAGAATTTCGACCCGCCATTCTTCCACTTTTTCTAGCTGGCCAATTTCCCCAATATGAGGATCTGCGCCTTGCTGTGGCTTAAATTGTCCAGTTCCCAGAATTTGCCAGGCACAATCGGTATACTCCCCAATACCACCCGCACCTGCTGCAAAGACGGCTTTCTTGGTTCCCTCTAGGTTTTCATCTGGTACGTAATAAATCAGTTTAAGCATATATCCCTACAAGTTTTTCAATCATTTACCGTATTGTTAAGGGCTTCGGTAATAATATTCAATGCTGGATTTTGAGAGTTCTTGTTAAATGTTGCATATAGTTCGACTTGAGGTAAAGGTCGATCTGTCTGGATCACTTTCACTTCATCATTCAGGAAACGTAATAAATAATCGGGAGCAAAACTAAAACCCATACCCATATTGATCAGGTTAATATGCTGTAGCACATTGGTCGCCCACAGCACTTGATCGTGCTTTAGCTGATCAAAGGACGTCAAGGCATTGAGTCTTTCGTAAAATATGGGTGATGCATTCTGATCACACATAATAATTGTATGATTTTTCAGTTCCTGTAATTTCAGTATTCGATCGGTTGGGTGCAAATGCTTGGCTGCAACCAAATGAATTTGCTCCGTCAATAAATGGATATTGTCAAAATCCGGATGATCCAGCTGAAAACGGGTAATACTTAGATCTAGTTCGGCGTTTTTCAGATGTTGAAGCTGTTCCAGACAGAATAGACTATGCAGATGAATTTTCAGATCTGGCATGGTCTTTTTCAGCTTGGCCAAAATATGTGGCATGACTTTTAGTTCGGCAACATTCAGAAAACCAATATGAATCTGGTTATTTTTCTGCTGGGCCACCTGTCGTGCTGATGCAACAGCCAATTTGGCATTTTCCAGAGCTTTTTCTGCATAGATTAAAAAGGCTTGGCCTTCATCGGTTAACTGTATTTTCCGTGAAGAACGCTCAAACAGGTTAACGCCAACTTCCTGCTCCAAATCTTTAATCTGCTGGCTTAAAGAAGGTTGAGCCGTAAACAGCTTTTCAGCAGCCCTAGTGAAACTCTGCTCCTGCGCCACGGTAATAAAATAGCGTAAATGTCGAAGTTCCATAGATTGCTCACTTCAAAAAATAGGTGCTTATCTTACGATTTAGGCCAACGTTTTGAAAACACTAATAGATCAATAGCTTATACGAATACTCATATAACTACCTTCTATGCATGGTCAGACTTTGCCCCTCATACATTTATGCCTGTTTCAGGTATACACATGTATCTTGCATGACGCAGCATTTGATACTGATGTTCTGGTAAAGACTGGGAACAGGCAGCTGAATCTTTTAACTTACCATATCTGGATGTGATTCAGATTGCTTCTCATGATGTTATAAACCCTAGAATGGTAAGTCTGAAATTCATGAATCTGTGTAATTCTGTTTAGGCCGGTTGGTTATATCGCTTGGCGTTATCAGGACAGTATTAATAATGCTTTTGATTTTGTGAATACGCAGAAGGTAACGTTAAAGCAGATTCAGCTCACTGTTTAGCGATAAAAAAACCACCTCTCGGTGGCTTTTTTAAATCTGTTGATCAAGAACCCTGTAGCAAATAACTACCTACCAAGAACAGCACCTGTAGGCCAACGACAAAACCAAATAACCACCAACCTTTCTGACGTAATTCTGTTCTATCCATTATTCTGAGCGTCTTAGCCATGTCATCACCTCATTCTTGAGTGTTGATACTGAACTGATCTATACCATCTTTCCTTTAAAGTGCATAAATATTGTGCATTATTTACACAATATCACTTATATGCAGATATAAAAGCAAAATCTAAACCACTTCAGCGGGAGAAAATTAAATAAATGTTTCAAACTGCTTAAAAAGCAAAAAGCCACCCACTGGTGGCAATTGATGAAGCTAGTCTAAACAAAAGTAAATGATTTTTCTAGTTTTACTAATTTCTCATAAGTTCAAATTATAAAAAAGGGCCGCTGAAGCAACCCTTTTTCAAGCTAAATCAAATTAGCCAATAAATTTACGAGCATTACGGAACATACGTAACCAAGCACCATCTTGATCCCAGTCTTCAGGTTTCCAAGAATGCTGGATCGCACGGAAGTTACGCTCAGGGTGTGGCATCAAGATAGTCGCACGACCATCTTTCGAAGTGACACCAGAGATCCCTTCAGGCGAACCATTCGGGTTCAATGGATATTGCTCAGTCGCATTACCTTGGCTATCGACATAACGCATGATCACCTGGTTATTGGCATTCAATGCAGCAATGCTTTCAGCTGATACAACCACACGACCTTCACCATGTGCCACAGCGATTGGAAGAATTGAACCTTCCATACCTTCTAGCAATACAGAATGAGATTTCTCTACACGAACATTGACGCTACGTGCTTCAAATACTTCTGATTTGTTGCGATGGAAACGTGGCCAAGCATCTGCACCTGGAATCAGTGGAGCTAATTGAGACAACATTTGACAACCGTTACAGATACCTAAAGAGAAGGTTTCTTGACGGTTAAAGAATTTCTCGAACTGGTCACGGAGTTGCTGGTTAAACAATACTGATTTTGCCCAGCCACCGCCTGCGCCTAATACGTCACCGTAAGAGAAACCACCACATGTCACCAGACCTTCGAAGTCATCCAAGCTGATACGACCAGCAAGCAAGTCACTCATGTGTACGTCAACAGTGTTGAAGCCGACTTTATCGAATGCTGCTGCCATTTCCACATGACCATTTACACCCTGCTCACGCAAAATCGCCATATTTGGACGACGTGAATTGATGTACGGCGCTTCGATTTGCTCGTTCAGATCAAATGTCGGTTGAGCAATCAAACCTTTGTGTGATTTATCAGTAACCAACGCAAATTCTTGATCTGCAGTTTCTACGTTGTCACGCAGACGCTGGATTTGATGAGAAACTTCTGTCCAAGCTACTTGCAGGTCAGCACGTTCAAGTACAAAACCATTTACAAATAACTGATCAGAGTTATTCACTGTACCCACTACAGAGATCGCATCTTTCAGAGTAGAAGCAGCGATTTCTGCTTGCAATGCTTCCCAATCCGCTTTCGCGATTTGCAGAACTGCACCAATTTCTTCAGCGAATAATGCTTCGACTGATTGGTCTTCTAGAGCTACGCCTAGACGTGCAGCAAACATCATTTCTGCAACAGTTGCCAGTAAACCACCATCACCGATGTCATGGTAAGCCTTGATCAGACCACGGTTGTTCCAGTCTTGAACCAGTGCGAAGAATGCTTTGAAGTCATCAAAGCTGTCGACATCAGGAGTCACTGAACCAATTGCTTTGTATACCTGAGCCAAGATCGAACCACCTAAACGGAACTGACCTTTAGATAGATCAATACGAACCAGTACAGATTCAATATTTTTCAGCTCAGGGGTTAATGTCTTACGAACATCAGTTACAGGTGCAAATGCAGTGATCACGCCTGACATTGGAGAAGTAACAGATTTGTCTTCGCCTTCGTCATTCCAGGTGGTACGCATTGACAATGAGTCTTTACCGACTGGAATTGCGATGCCCAGTGCAGGGCACATTTCCATACCAATGGCTTTTACACCTTCGAACAATGCCTGGTCTTCGCCCGGTTGACCTGCAGCAGCCATCCAGTTTGCAGACAGTTTGATGTCGCTGATTTGATCAATCTTCGCAGACATAATATTTGAGATCGATTCAGCAACTGATAAACGTGCAGAAGCCGCTGGGTTTAACAATGCAACTGGTGGACGTTCACCCATTGCCATTGCTTCACCTGTGTAACCGACAAGGCTGGTTGTTGTTACTGCAGCATCAGCCACAGGAACCTGCCATGGACCAACCATCTGGTCACGTGCCACCATACCGGTAATCGAGCGGTCACCAATAGTGATCAGGAATGATTTAGAAGCGACTGTTGGGTTCTTGATCACGCGATAAATCGCATCTTTCAGATCAGTCACTTTAGAGGCATCAAAGTCATCGCCTTTACGTGCAGTAGTTTCATATGAACGGCTCATACGTGGTGTTCCGCCAAGCATCACTTGCATTGGCATATCCACTGGCTTGTTGCCGAACAATGGATCTTCAACGGTTAAATGACGCGCTTCAGTCGCTTCACCGAGTACTGCAAACGGACAACGTTCACGCGCACAGATCGATTCGAATAAAGGTAGAGATTCTGGACGGATCGCCAGTACATAACGCTCTTGCGCTTCGTTTGACCAGATTTCCATTGGCGACATGCCTGGCTCAAGCGATGGGATCTTACGAAGATCAAGCACCGCACCAAGCTCATGGTCATTTACCAGCTCGGGCATCGCATTCGAGATACCGCCCGCACCGACGTCATGTACAGAAACGATTGGGTTTTCATCTTCCATACGCCAGCAAGTATCAATCACTTCCTGACAACGGCGTTCCATTTCCGGGTTTTCACGTTGTACAGAAGCGAAGTCCAGGTTTTCACCCAGTTTACCGCTGTCTACAGATGATGCAGCACCACCGCCAAGGCCGATCAGCATTGCTGGACCGCCAAGCACGATCAGTAGATCGCCTGGTTGAATCGCATCTTTTTCAACGTGGTCCGGACGGATGTTACCGTAACCACCCGCGATCATGATTGGCTTATGGAAACCTTTCACTTCACCATTGACGTTTTGTTCGAAAGTACGGAAATAACCAGTCAGCGCTGGACGACCAAATTCGTTGTTAAACGCTGCGCCCCCCAATGGACCTTCAATCATGATCTGCAATGGAGATGCCATACGTGACGGTTTGCCGTAGTTTTCTTCCCAAGGCTGTTCGAAGCCAGGAATATTCAGGTTAGATACGGTGAAACCCGTTAAACCAGCTTTCGGTTTACCACCACGACCAGTCGCGCCTTCGTCACGAATCTCACCGCCTGAACCAGTTGCTGCACCGGCAAATGGTGCAATCGCTGTTGGGTGGTTGTGAGTTTCCACTTTCATCAGGATGTGTGCGGCTTGGCTCTTGTATTTATAAACGTGTTGACCGTTATCTTCTTGAGTTGGGTAAAAGCGTTGTGTGTCAAAACCAACAATCACCGATGCGTTGTCTTTATAGGCTGACAATACGTCTGTTGGTGATTCTTTATAGGTATTTTTGATCATCTGGAACAATGACAATGGTTGAACTTCACCATCAATCGTCCATTCAGAACCGAAGATTTTATGACGGCAGTGCTCTGAGTTTGCCTGAGCAAACATCATCAGTTCGATGTCGTTCGGGTTACGACCCAGTTTAGTAAATGCTTCTGTCAGGTAATCAATTTCCTGTTCAGACAGCGCAAAACCGAACTCATTATTGGCTTTTACCAATGCCTCTTTACCTTGACCCAGGATATCAATCGAGTTCAAAGGTTTTGGCGCAGTTTCAGTAAATAATACTGCAGCATCTTCAATCGCATTGAAAACGCTTTCAGTCATGCGGTCATGCAAGATCTGTAATGCTTCTTTAGAAAGCTCTTTTTCGCCTTTCAAAGTAAACAAAACACCGCGTTCTAAACGATGAACCGGTGTATTACAGTTGGCAAAAATATCAGTTGCCTTTGATGACCACGGTGAAATCGTGCCGACACGCGGTGTCACCAGAATCTGGATTTCATCACTTGCAGCCTGGTGCAGTTCAAATGATTGACCATCGTTGAGAAGCTGTAAAGCGGATTGCTGTTGTTGCTCGTTGAGCGCTTGGTCAAAAAGATAAACAAATTGACTTTCTAGTGATTGAACAGAACTAATTGACGATAAACGTGTGAGTAGTTGAGCTTTCTTAAAAGAAGAATGTGCAGGTGCACCGGCAACGATAAACATGCTGATTTTGGCTCCACGGGATGATCGAGCGACCATGCCACAATGTGACTTGAGAGAGCGCATATTCTACTGTGAAATACATAAATCGGCTAGAGAGGAAATGAGAAAACTCAAGCGAAAAGCTATAGCATTTTATAAATAATGCTTTTATTTTCAGATAAAAAAATTGAATGTAGTCGCACAGCTTAACACAATTTGTTAAAGAAAAATTAAAACTAGTCAAGAATAATTCAACTTAAAAATTTTGTATTATTTTTCAACACTATTGATCATATCAAGTGGTTTAAAATTTAATCTCAATTTTTAATAAAAATGAACCAAGAATTGACTTCTTTATTATTTCTTGATCAAAAATAGGTAGCTGCGCTGCTTTTTGCCATCTGTCTGAATGATGATCAACTATATTAACTATTCAGCTTACAGATTAAGATTTTCTTTCTATCAAAATTATTGTTCTATAAAAAACAGGCCGTTTGACCTGTTTTTTATTTTTAGTTCATTCTCACGAATATCTGTTTAGTTTTGAAATTCGATACCCTAATAAGATTAGCTCAGGCAGTTTTATTTAATAAAATTCCCCACCTTCAATTTCTACCACACCATTTTCTCGTACATAAACTTTCCAGTCTGCCAATAGCTCCTGTAATTTTTCTGGATAACGCTCTGCTAGATCTTCAGTTTCACCCACATCTTCTGCCAGGTTATAAAGTTGCCATCTGTTTGGGCCATTCGGTGCAGGAATAAACAAGGCTTTCCAATCCCCTTTACGCAAAGCTTTTTGTCCGAACAGCTCCCAACCCGTGATATGGTCTTCAGCATGAATATAGGCCTGCTGTTGCTGCAAATACGGCAGAATGCTTTTACCACGTAGAGGCACCAGTTCCCGGCCTTTATACTGCTGTCCCGGATGCTGGATATTCAATGTTTCCAGTAAAGTAGGCAGTAGATCCATCACCGTTAAAAACTCATGACTGATGCCATTTTGGCGTGCGAAGCCCTGATGCTTGATGAATGCCGGTGTACGAATTCCACCTTCACTGGTATGTGCTTTATATAAACGAGATGGCGCTGTGGCCGCCTGCGCCCAATGCTCACCGTACCAGACATAGGAATTACCCTTGCCAATATTTTCCAGAGCATTGTCATAATATTTGGTAATTACGGTCTCAATATCAGGACCAAAGACTGGTAATGCTTCCAGCTGCGCGCCTTCTGCCCCATTATCCGAAAGAAAAATAATAATGGTATTGTCGTATTGATCAGTCTGTTTCAGGTATTCAATCACGCGACCAAGATTCTGGTCCATACGATCGACCATTGCTGCATAGACTTCCATGGTTCGCGCCGAGAACTGCTTTTCTTCATCCGTCAAACTGTCCCAGAATTTAGTTTTTGCCAATACTGGATGAATCGTAGCATCTTCACCTACTAAACCAAGCTCTTTGATTTTAGCTAAACGCTTCTGACGTAATACTTCAGGACCTTCATCATATACACCTTTGTATTTGGCAATATCTTCCGGATGGGCTTGTAAAGGCCAGTGTGGTGCTGAAAATGGCAAATAGGCAAAGAATGGGCGTTCTGCACGACTCTCATCATCTTGCAGATAATCTAGCAAGCGATCTGTGAAATAGTCCGAACTATAGAAGTCTTCCGGCAATGCAGTAATGTATTCATCATTTTCTGCATAGAGCCCACGAGTTACTTTCAACAGGTCCGGAATTTCTTCTTCTGGAATATCGGGTTCAAACGCATAGTGATTGGCTGCACCCGGGAGCAAGGTAAATGACTTTTCAAAACCACGGCGTGCCGGAAAACGGTCTGGAGTTAAGCCCAGATGCCATTTTCCAGACATGATGGTGTAATAGCCTGCATCATGTAACAGTTCCGGTAGAGCCGCAACCTGATCATTTAAATACCCCTCATAACCCGGTTGGCCTTTCTGTTCAGGTCGTATGGCTTCGGCCATGGAACCCAATCCTGCCAGATGATGATCTGTACCGGAAAGCAGCATGGAACGGGTTGGTGAACAGGTCGAAGCGGTATGGAAATTAGTTAAACGTAATCCTTCCAGGGCAATCGCATCTAAATGTGGTGTTTGGATCTCTCCGCCAAATGCACCCAGATCAGAAAAGCCCAGATCATCAGCGACGATGAGTAAAATATTAGGTGGTGTAGCGTGTGCTGTCGTCATATTTGGTCTGCAAATTGATTTTATTATGGTCATAATTTGCCTGAAATTGCTGGCTCAGCCCTGTCACCAAATTGACAATCTTTCGCTGTATTTCAGCTAAGCTAATTCAAAATGACATTTCATGTCGCACTGCCCTAGTGCTTTACGCTCTTTTTTGGCATGATGCAGAAAGTAGAGAACTGAATAATGATAAATGACTCAAATGCGTTGGTTGGAACTGCTTTCGACAGTTCGGATTGGTAGTAAAAAGCAGAGTACAGAACTGGCCCGTAGCCCGTTCCACAAAGATTATGACCGTATTATTTTTTCCCAGAGCTTCCGGCAGCTCAACCGTAAAACCCAGGTGCATCCTTTAACCCAGCACGATGGTATTCATACGCGCCTGACGCATTCACTGGAAGTCTCCTGTATTGGCCGCTCGCTAGGGATGTTGGCCGCAGAGAAAATTAAAGACCAGCTTCCACCCTGGGTGTCTCCAGCGGATGTGGGCGCCATCATTCAAGCCGCTTGTCTGGCCCATGATATTGGCAACCCGCCTTTTGGCCATGCCGGTGAATATGCGATCCGCGAATGGTTTGATGATGTATCACATACTGACTTCTTAAAAGATTTAAGTCCTGAACAGGAAGCAGATGTACGTCAGTTTGAAGGCAATGCCCAAGGCCTGCGGCTTCTAACCAAGATTGACTATCATCCAAATGATGGCGGCATGCGCCTGACCTATGCCACTTTGGGTGCTTATTTAAAATATCCGTGGCTGTCAAAAACCATGGCATCGCAGGTAGATTTACCTGCCAGTAGCCGTGCCAAGTTTGGCTGCTATCAGGCAGAAAAAGAGATTTTAAAGCAGATCGCGGAAGAGCTTGGATTGATCCAGCTCGGCGAGTATCGATATTGTCGTCATCCACTGACTTACTTACTCGAAGCAGCTGATGATATTTGTTATGCCCTGATTGACCTGGAAGATGGCATCAGCTTGAACATGCTCAGCTATGCTGAAGTGGAACCGGTATTTTTAAATCTGCTCGGAGATTATGGCACGCCTTCCGAGATTGGTATGCCTGACACGACCTGGCAACAGAAAATTGCTGCCCTGCGTGGCCGTGTGATGAAACGTCTGGTGAATGAAGTGACGACTGCTTTTGCACGCCATCATGACCAGATTCTGTCTGGCCAGTTACAAGGCACTTTATTGCAGTACTGTTCATCGGATATTGAAAGTGGTATTAATCGTGCCAAAGAACTGGCACGTGACAAGATTTTTGAACATCCACAGAAAGCGGGCCTAGAGATCATTGCCCATCAAAGTCTGCAAAATATTCTGGATGCCTTTATTCCGCTGACCACACCACATAAAAACCTGAGCTTTAAGGAACAGCGGTTAATGTCGATCCTGCAACGTTCAGGGGCGAATTTTAAAGACAGCCATTATGACAATATTATGCAGGTATTAGATATTATCTCGAAATTTTCGGATCATCAGGCTTATAACCTGTCACAGGAATTGCAGGGTAATAAAGCCGGATTGTTATAAAACATCTTGCTGAATTAGATGCTTATTGCAGCAAAATCACCTGTTTTGCAGAAGGAGATTTTGCCTTTCCTGAAAATGCTGACTACTATGCTGCAAAACTGAATTGAGTAATGATAAAAGATGATTGGATGCCTGATTGGTGAAGTGCTGGCGCTGGAAGCACCGACTGTATTATTAAATGTGAATGGTGTGGGTTATGAAATTGATACGCCGCTCACTACTTTTTGCCAGTTGCAAAAAGGCCAGAAAATTACCCTATGGACACATCTGGCTGTACGTGAAGATGCACAATTGCTATATGGTTTTTTAAATGCTCAGGAAAAAACTATTTTCCGTACTTTATTAAAAGTGAACGGCGTTGGCCCCAAAATGGCACTCGGCATTCTATCTACCTTAAGTGTAGAAATGCTAATTCATACAGTTGAGAATGAAGATGTAAATACCTTGGTTAAAGTTCCAGGTGTCGGCAAGAAAACTGCTGAACGTTTAATGATTGAACTGCGCGATCGCTTTAAAGCCATGTCTGCGGGCACTGCTCCAAGCAATTCGACAGCGCCACAAATTCAGTTTATGGGCAATTCAGCTGTAGCTGAAGCTGAAGCTGCATTACAGTCTCTCGGTTATAAACCGGCTGAAGCGCAAAAACTGGTGAATGCAGCCAAAGGTGAGTTTACCGAAGCCAGTGACATCATCCGTGCTGCATTAAAGTCGATGAATAAATAAGCAATTTACCTATGAGCAAATTTTCAATCCAAAATTTGCTCGAGCTTTGGCGACATGGATGTCGCCGGTTGAGTTGAGGTACAGGAAGTACCTTCAACTCAACAAAAGATTTTTGTTACTTTTGATCTTTCAAAAGTAAGACAACGCCTACACAATGGCAGTTAAACACAAATCATTATTTGAAGCTGTTTCTGCAGCATCAAACAGCTTCGATAAAGAGATTAAGTTAATAGATATGCAAGACCGTCTCATCAGTGGTTCTGAAAAACCCGAAGATCATTTTGATCGTGCTATCCGCCCGACTTCCCTTGACGACTATATCGGTCAGCCCGTGGTGCGTGAGCAAATGGAAATCTTTATTGGCGCTGCTCGTGGCCGTGCTGAAGCTCTCGATCATACTTTGATTTTTGGGCCTCCAGGTCTGGGTAAAACGACGTTAGCGAATATTATTGCTCGTGAAATGGGTGGTAATCTCAAATCGACTTCTGGCCCAGTACTAGAACGTGCGGGCGATCTGGCAGCAATGCTGACCAATCTTGAGGAAGGTGATGTTCTGTTTATTGACGAGATTCACCGCTTGTCACCTGTGATTGAAGAAATCCTTTATCCAGCCATGGAAGACTACCAGCTGGATATCATGATTGGTGAAGGCCCTGCTGCCCGTTCGATTAAATTGGACTTACCACCATTTACTTTGGTCGCTGCAACCACACGTGCTGGTCTACTCACTTCTCCACTTCGTGACCGTTTCGGGATTGTGCAGCGTCTGGAATTCTATTCAGTCGATGACCTCACTCATATTGTGAAACGCTCTGCAAGCCTCTTGGATGTTCCAATGACCGAAGATGGCGCAAAAGAAATTGCACGTCGTTCACGTGGTACACCGCGTATTGCCAACCGTTTATTGCGTCGTGTACGTGACTATGCTCAAGTCAAAGGCACAGGTGAAGTCACTCAGGAAATGGCTCAACGTGCATTAGATATGTTGAACGTGGATAAAGATGGCTTGGATACTCTCGACCGTCGTTACCTGTCGATGTTGCTAGAACGCTTTGATGGTGGCCCGGCGGGTGTAGAAGCTTTGGCAGCAGCAATGGCAGAAGATTCAGGTACGCTGGAAGATGTGATTGAGCCTTATCTGATTCAGCAAGGTTATGTGATGCGTACTGCGCGCGGTCGTATTGCGACCAATATGGCTTATTTACAGTTTGGCATAACGCCGCCTGAGCCGAAGTAAGGGTTAAAATTCTTTTGGCTTAGCCATTTTTTATCATAAAGAAAAAGAGCTAATTGACTACTGCAATCAATTAGCTCCAAAAGCACAAACTCGAATCTTTATTATTAAGTAGTTTATTTAGCTATTATAGTTATTGCTCTTTAAGCAAATACTTAGGCTATTTCTTTTAAATTTTATCAATAATAATTATGAAATAATCAAAGCAACTTTAATGCCAAAATAGTATTTAACTTAGAGAAATAGTTGAAACTTAGATAATGAAAGATTTTTAAATCAGATACAAATTCCTTTTAATAATTCCCTATTAGTTTGAATTTTTTAAATAAAATAGACCGTTAAATTTTTATAATTACATAATTTTACAATATCTACCTCTGTAAAATTCCCTTTATCAGCAAGTACTAAAAATGAATATACCGAAAAGGTATGAAATCCATATTCAGAGGGTTTTGGTCAAATGTAGTGCATTATGTAATGCTCAGGCATCTCTTTAACTCTATTCAGATTTTTAAGGTTCTCCCTGATATGAACATGCATAAGACGCTTTCATTTTGTCTCCCTCTTTTATTTTGCAGTCAACTGGCTTTAGCAGATTGGGTAGATGATTCTGTTAAAGCAGCCGAAGCGCATACCATCAAACTACGCCAGCATATTCACCAATATCCTGAACTGGGCAATATAGAATTCAAAACCTCGGAATTAGTACAAAAAGAATTAAAGTCCTATGGTATTGAAGTACGTAAAGGCTATGCCAAAACAGGTGTGATCGGCGTTCTAAAAGGTTCAAAACCTGGCCCCGTCATGGCATTACGTGCAGATATGGATGCCTTGCCGATTCAGGAAACGGCAGCTGTACCTTTCGCCAGCAAGCAGAAAGGTATTTATCAAGGCAAGGAAACTTATGTGATGCATGCCTGCGGTCATGATGCGCATACTGCAATGCTATTAGGTGCAGCCAAAGTGCTCGCTACCAATAAAGATAAGATTGCCGGCACCGTAGTTTTTGTATTCCAGCCAGCAGAAGAAGGCGGTGCAGATATTGATAACTTTAGTCAAGGTGATCAGATCGGCTCACGTAAAATGCTGGCTGATGGCGCACTCAAGAATCCTCAGCCTGAAGTGATTTTTGGAATGCATGTGATGGCGGGTATGCCAAGCGGCAATATTTTCTATAAAGATGGTGCAATTCTCAATAGCGCGGATCATTTACGTATACAGGTAGATGGCCATCAGGTACATGGTTCAATGCCTTGGGCAGGTCGCGATCCCATCTATGCTTCTGCACAGATGATTAATAATTTACAAAGTCTGGTGAGCCGCAAAGCAGATCTGACCAAAGGCATGGGCGTGGTCAGTATTGGAAGTATTCAGGGTGGTACCACAGGAAATGTGATTCCTAATCAGGTGAATATGGTCGGTACGATTCGTTCTAACAGTGAAGATGTCCGTCAAGGCATTTTAAAAGACTTGCCGGAAATGCTGGAACACAATGCCGCAGCCAATGATGTCAAAGTCAAAGTAGAAATTGCACCCTATGCACCTGTTACCACCAATGACAAAACCTTGACCGAGTTGATGCGTCCGTCTCTGGCTAAGGTGAACGGTGAAGATAAACTGCATCTGCTCGATAACAATGCCAGCGCCAGTGAAGACTTTGCTTATTATGGCAAGCTGATGCCATCATTGTTTGTCTTCGTCGGTGCAACGCCAGCCGATCAGGACCCAGCCAAAGCAGCACCGAACCATAACCCGAATTTTATAGTCGATGATGCGACTTTAAAAACCGGCGTAGAAAGTCATGTCCGTTTTATACTGGATTATCCGAAAGTAGCCAATCAGGTACAAATGAGCTGGAAGCAAAATAACAAAAGCTGATTCTTAGTTCCTCCAGCATGAGTGACTGGTCTCATTCATGCTTTTACTTCGCCGTATTAATAAGCAATTGGTCGTTCCGTACTGGCTTAGCCCCTACTCCATCCAGATTTGACATCTTGTGCCATTGGTCTCAAAGCTCACAGTGCTAAACTTTGACGCGCTAAATTGCTTGACTTTTGGAATGAATAAGGCAAATTCTAAGCCTGCTCCAGCCTCCAAAAACAAGCAATAATTTCGTAAAATCTGCATGGAACAAAACTATGGCGAATCACTTTGAATTCAATATCCGCGTCTATATTGAAGATACTGATGCGGGTGGCATTGTCTACCACGCTAACCATATTCGCTATATGGAACGTACCCGTACTGAATGGTTACGTGCTTCCGGAGTGAGTCACTACTGGCATCAATCCGACTATAACTTTGTTGTGCACAAAATTAACGTCAAATATATGCGCCCAATCCTCATGGATGACCTGATTACCGTGACTGCACGTGTCATTTCATGTAAAGCTTCATCATTTGTATTGCAACAAAATATTTATCGTGGTGAAATCATGCTTGCATCTGGTGAGGTCGAGTTGGCATGTATTAGTGCAGACATGAAACCACGTCGACTTCCTGATGAAATCCGCGAACTGATTCATAAAGAATTGGAACAAGACTAAAAAAATTATTTGGCACACGTAACAGCTATGGCAACTCAGTTAGAATCATCTCTTCAAGTCTCAGATCTTATTTTACAAGCAAGCCCTGTCGTACAACTGGTGATGCTTTCTCTCCTGTTAGCCTCGTTGTACAGCTGGTATCTGATTGCCAAGTTAACCATGAGCTATAAAAAGGCTCAGGCTGATGACAATCATTTCCAGAAAATTTTCTGGTCAGGTGCCGAACTCAAGACGCTTTATAACAATGCCCAGCTCAATTCCAAACGTACTGGTCTGGAAGATATCTTCTATCAGGGTCTGGGCGAGTTCCTTAAACTTAAAAAACGCCATGCTCCAACTGCCCAGTCAATTGAAGGTACTGAGCGTATTCTGCGTGTAGGTTTAAGTCGTGATCAGGGGCATCTGGAACAAGGCTTGGGTGCGCTGGCCAGTATTGGTTCAGTCGCTCCTTATGTCGGTCTGTTTGGTACCGTCTGGGGCATCATGAATGCCTTTATTGGTCTGGCAGATGTCGATCAGGTTACTTTGGCCACTGTCGCACCTGGTATTGCAGAGGCCCTGATTGCAACGGCGATTGGTTTATTTGCTGCAATTCCTGCGGTTTTAGCCTTTAACCATTTCACATCTAAAGGTGAAGCACTGTACTCTGACCGTGCTCTGTTCGCTGAAGAAATGGTGGCGCTGCTGCAACGTCAATCTGTGGGCGCTACGCAGGACAATGACTAATGGCCATTCAACGTTCAGGACGCTTCGAGCGTATTAAAAAACCACTGAAAAGTGACATGAATGTGGTGCCATACATCGATGTGATGCTGGTACTTCTGGTCATTTTCATGGTGACTGCCCCAATGATTACCAGTGGCATCAAGGTCGATTTGCCGCAAGCCAATGGCTTACCAATCGAATCCAAAGATGCGCCTACGATCGTCACTTTAAAAGAAGATGGTACTTATTTTCTGGAATATAAAAATCAGACCACAGGTCCTGTCACCCTAGAGGCTTTGACGCAGACTTTGATAGAAGCGCAAAGCACTGCGGAAAGTGAAAACAAGGTCCTCAATGTCGTGATCAATGGTCATACCACCCGCCCTTATGGCGATGTGATGGCCTTAATGTCAAGCCTGCAGGATGCGGGTTTGTCCCAAGTGGGTTTACTGACCAAGCCATTAGAATAAAGTATGAAAAATTATCAGAAACCACCGTTTCAGAAGAAAGCAATTGCGATTGGGTTTACGTTAGGAATCCATGCAGTTGCTTTGGTGGGCCTGCTTTTTCTGGGCATGAGTAAGCCACCTGAACCGCCAAAACAGATTAAAACGGTCTTAATTAAACCTGAAGACCTCAAGCCGGTGACTCGTGAAGAAACTGAGTTTGAAGAAACTGCACATGAAAATATTGCAGAAGAAATTACCCAAACTGCTGAACCGAGTGTAGAGCCTGCACCTGTAGTGCCAACGGCAGCTGCACCGACACCTCCGGCACCGCAGCCTGCACCAGCACCCCCACAGATCGATATTCAAAAAGCTCAGCAAGAAGCCAAAGCGGCAGAGCTTGCTCAAGCCAAAGCCGCTCAGCAAGCAGCCGAAGCAGCAAAACGTGCTGAAGCCGCCGAACAGGCAAAACAGGCTGCTGCCAAAGCCAAAGCAGAGGCTGCACAAAAATCTAAAGCCGAAGCTGAAGCAGCGCGTAAGGCGGAAGTAGAAGCACAGCGTAAAGCCGATGCTGCGCAAAAAGCCAAACTTGAAGCGCAGAAAAAGGCTGATTTAGCCGCCAAGCAAAAAGCAGAGGCTCAAGCCAAGGCAAAAGCGGATGCTGCGGCAAAAGCCAAGGCAGATGCCGAAGCTAAACGTAAAGCCGATGCGGCTGCAAAAGCTAAAGCAGAGGCGGATGCTAAACATAAAGCTGACGCTGCGGCAAAATCCAAAGCAGAGGCTGAAGCTAAACGTAAAGCTGACGCGGCTGCGAAGGCTAAAGCGGAAGCAGATGCCAAGCACAAAGCTGACGCTGCGGCGAAAGCTAAAGCAGAGGCCGAAGCTAAACGTAAAGCTGATGCCGCTGCAAAAGCTAAAGCAGAGGCGGATGCTAAACATAAAGCTGAGGCTGCGGCAAAGGCTAAAGCAGATGCAGATGCGAAAGCCAAAGCAGAAGCTGATGCCAAAGCCTCTGCAGCCAAACAGGCTGCTGAAGAAGCTGCACAGAAAAAAGCGGAATCTAAGCGAATTGCCTCTACTGCAAAACGTGATTTCGAAAATAAAATCAGACGTGCATGGGATACCCCAGTGGGCTCCTCAGGCCAGAAAGCGACTGCTCGGGTCACTTTGAGCGATAGTGGTTCTGTGGTTTCTGTGGTGGTGAGTGCCAGTGATCCAGATATGAAAGCCAGTGTAGAAGCGGCAGTACGTGCTGCTGCACCTTATCCAATGCCTTCAGATCCGGATGCACGCCGTGAAGCACGAAGTTTTACTTCAACCTTTACAGCTCATTAATGAAAAACAGCCATAATAAAGAAAAAGTGTTATGGCTGTTTTTTTGAGTTAAACTTCAATTGAAACAGATTAAATAATAATCACTCTCCATAGTGATATAACAGTTTGATGATAAATTCGTGGTCTATTTCGCATAAATCCATGCGATGATGTAGCCCAATCACTTATAAATAACTCCGTTGATTTGAGTAAATAACGAATGATGGAAAAGACACGCAAACACCTACTCTGCCTTGCAATCATGACCACTTTGGGTGCGGTCACTGCGACCCAGTCTCAGGCTCAACTGCATCTGGAAATTACTAAAGCTCCTGAAGCTGCTCCTAAAATTGCCATTGTGCCTTTTAGCCAGGATCAGAGTATTTATCCGGTGGTGGAAAATGACCTGAATCGTTCTGGAAAATTTGCCAGTGCCTCGAAGAATTTACCTGCTACAGCACAACTGAATTCGCCAAATGCTGAAGCATGGGCAGCTGCAGGCGTACCCTATGTGGTGACCGGTTCATCCAAGACCAATCCGGATGGTTCTTATAGTATTCAGTATCAATTGTATGATGTCGAAAAACGTCAATACTTACTGAATGAGTTACTGACTGTTCCTGCATCACGTACCCGTCAGGCAGCCCATATGATCAGTGATGCCATCTATCAGGCATTAACTGGTATTCCGGGAGATTTCACCGGCCGTATTGCTTATGTCTTGCGTAATCCGGCAACGCCTGAGCAGCGTTATACCTTGCAGATTGCCGATACGGATGGTGAACAGCCAAAGACCATTTTGACTTCGCGTGATCCAATCTTGTCACCTGCCTGGACACCGGACGCGAAAAAAATTGCATATGTATCTTTTGAAACCAAACGTCCGGCCATTTATGTACAGGATCTGGCGACTGGTCAACGTGAAAAGCTGGCCAGCTTCCGTGGATTAAACGGTGCACCAAGCTTCTCTCCAGATGGCAAGAGCATGCTGTTCACTGCGTCTATGCACGGTAACCCGGAAATCTATCAGATGAATCTGGAAACACGTCAGTTAAAACGCATGACCAACGATAGCGCAATTGATACAGAAGCACGTTATGCGCCGGATGGAAAATCATTTATCTTTACTTCAGATCGTGGTGGTTCTCCGCAGATTTACCGCTATGATTTTAATAATGAAAGTACCAAACGTCTGACTTTCCGTGGCGCATTTAATGCCCGCGCGACCTTAAGTACAGATGGTAAGAAACTTGCATTGGTTCATCGTCCAAGTGGCAGTAACTATAAAGTGGCTGTACAAGATATTAGCTCAGGTGTGACCAATATCCTGACGCCAACCAGCCTGGATGAATCACCTAGCTTCTCGCCAAATGGTCAGATGGTGGTCTATGCCACTCGCGAAGGTAACCGTGGATTGTTATCCATTATGTCTCTCGATGGCCGGTTCCGCATGAATTTGCCAAGTGAAACAGGTGAAGTCCGCGAACCTGCTTGGGCACCAAAATAATAGTTCAATATTTATAAATGCTTTACCCCATAATCAACCTTCATGGAGATGAAGAATGAACAAAGTAAAATTATTTGCACTTCCTTTACTTGCAGCTGCAGTCGTAATGACTGGTTGTGCCAGCCGTAAACCAGCAGCTGAAGTCCAAACTGGCAACCTGGATACCAGTGGCATCACCACTGTAAACACTGAAGGTCTAAGTGAAGATGCAGCTTTAAGTGCTCAAAATATGGCCGGTGCATCTGCTAAAGGTGTAACTGCGGAAAATAAGGCTTATTTAGCTAAACGTGTAGTTCACTTTGACTATGACAGCAGTGAACTGAGCAATGACGATATCCGTACTCTGCAAGCACATGCCCAGTTCCTGATGGCAAATGCCAATTCTCGTGTAGCTCTGACAGGCCATACAGATGAACGCGGTACACGTGAATACAACATGGCGCTTGGTGAACGTCGTGCCAAAGCAGTAGAAAGTTTCCTGATCACTTCTGGTGTAAATGCAGGCCAACTTGAAGCAGTGAGCTATGGTAAAGAAATGCCAGTTAATCCTGGCCATGATGAAAGTGCGTGGAAAGAAAACCGCCGTGTAGAAATCAACTACGAAGCTGTTCCACCACTACTAAAATAAGTGATCATTTAAATAATACATCATTCATAAAAAAGCACTCAATCGAGTGCTTTTTTATTAGAGGGATATTTGAAAGATCAAAGAATAAAATTACTCTTTGCCTTCACCTTCTTCTGCAGTTTGCATGGATTCAATCATGTCGTGTTTATTGAATTTTTTATATTCAGGTTTTGCTTCGTAATCCTTCCACGCTTCTTTCATCTTGTCTTCAGAAATTTCATCGAGATTAATCGCTTCGCTCGGCGTTGGAGTCGCATCAAACTTTAATGTTGTCATCTCTGTGCTCCTATGATCATTTTTTCCTTTGATTCAACATAGCACTTTCCACAGGAGTTGCAAGGGCAAAATCACAACAAATAATTCAGTTTAATTGTCCTTTTCGGACGTTCTCCTCTAAAATATAGCCGTATATCGTTTTGATCTTTTTTCCCCGATTATAAGTCTTGGAGTTTTTCCCTTATGTCATACCGCACCTTATCCCAATTCCTACAACAACAAAGCGGGAACCTCACACCTGAACTTGCACAAGTAATTGAAACAATTGGAAATACCTGCAAGCGTATTGACCAACTCCTGCAAAAAGGTGCTCTAGCGGGTGTATTAGGTAGTGCTCAGCATGAAAATGTTCAAGGCGAAGAGCAAAAGAAACTGGACGTGATTTCTAATGATTATCTGATTGATGCATTAAAAGTACATCCACATGTAGGCGGTTTAGCATCTGAAGAACTGGATGAATTCACTTCAGCACAGGAAAATGGTCAATATCTAGTATTGTTCGATCCACTTGATGGCTCAAGCAATATTGATATCAACATGTGTGTGGGCACTATCTTTTCGATTCTTCCTGCAAAAAATAGTGTAACTCAGGCAGAAGACTTCATGCAGGCTGGTGTCAATCAGGTTGCTGCTGGTTATGTGCTGTATGGCCCATCAACCATGATGGCACTGACTGTGGGTGCCGGTGTGGTATTCTTCACTTTCGATCCTGAAACTCAAGAGTTCCTGTTGACTTCTGAAGCGATTCAGGTAGCTGCTGATACTAAAGAATATGCAATCAATGCATCAAACCAACGTCACTGGGAAGCACCTGTACAGCGTTATATCGATGAATTGCTGGCAGGTAAAACAGGTCCTCGCGCCAAAGATTTCAATATGCGCTGGGTCGCTTGTATGGTCGGCGATATTCACCGTATTCTGTGCCGTAGCGGGATCTTCATGTACCCATACGACTTAAAAGACCCAACTAAAGCAGGTCGTTTACGTTTAATGTATGAAGCCAATCCAATGAGTATGCTGATGGAACAGGCTGGCGGTGCATCAACGACTGGTCGTGTCCGCATTCTTGAAATCGAACCTACAAATCTGCATCAACGTGTTCCTGTCATCATTGGCTCAAAAAATGAAGTTGAGCTTGTGACCAGCTACCACCACTAATTTTTAAACGGCAGTTGATCCTTGATTGACTGCCGTGGACTTTCTTCTTATGCCAACCATCTTCCTTGAATCCAAAGACAATCCTAAAATTAAACACTTACGCGGTTTAATTGAACAGAATTCTTATCGAAAAAAACAAGGACAGACTGTGCTTGAAGGCACGCACCTGTGTCTTGCATGGTTACATGAAAACAAGAAAATCAATTCGATCTTCACGACTGAACATGCTTTAGCGCATCCTGATTTCGACATTATTTTAAACAAATATACCGGTGTGGTCTTTGTCATTGGTGAATCGCTTTATAAGGACCTGAGTACCTTAGGCACTTCGATTGCATGTATGGCGATTGTCGATATTCCAAGCTCAAGCCAGGCACTTGATTTTACGGCTGACACTCTGATCCTTGAAAATGTGCAGGATCCCGGTAATGTTGGCACCCTGCTACGTTCAGCAGCAGCTGCCGGTATTGATCAGGTCATTTGTACCAAGGGTTCAGCATCTATCTGGTCGCCACGAGTATTACGTGCAGGTATGGGCGCGCATTTTTCTTTGCAAACTTTTGAAAATATCGCACTGGAAGACCTTTTACCGCAATTCAAGATTCCGGTATATGTCACCAGCTCACATCGTTCTAGCAGCCTGTACAGTAAAGACTTGCGTAAAGCCTGCGTCTGGATTCTGGGCAATGAAGGTCAAGGCGTATCTGACTATGCCCTGCAACATGCCGAAGCGGTGACTATTCCACAGCCAGGTGGACAGGAATCCCTGAATGTTGCCATTGCAGGCTCTATCTGTTTCTTTGAGATGGTGCGTCAACGTATCTAATACGGTATTTAGGTTACATTGTTTTAATTCCAGTCAGTGTATTTATAAAATAGATTACACTACAAAAATAATAAGTTTTATTGTCAACCAAATCGTTATTCCCAACGTTATATGCACATGAACTTGGGAATAATGGTGGGTATCCAATGACAGGATTTTCCATCTCTATGGATTTAGCACCGAAACCGTTGCAGTCACAAGATGCGAGTATTCTAAAGAGTACGGCAGAGTCTCGCCTGAAAAATTTCATGCAGGACGTGACTGGGCGTGCTTTGGTGATGATGGAAAGTGCGACTCAAGGACAACATGGGATCGCAATGGATCTGGTTCAGGAAGCTTTTATTGCTTTGCATAAATCTTATGCAGAGAAAAGCACTGAAGAGTGGTATCCCCTGTTCTATACGATTCTGAATAACAAATTACAGGATTGGCGTCGTAAAGAAGCACGTCGCAACCAGCCCTTTTCCTTTTTCAAAAAAGTCAGCCTTGATGACGACGAAGTCGAATTTGACAATCTGGTAGATGAATCTACGCCCTCACCTTTAGAATTTCTGGATCAGGCAGTAACTGCTGAAGAAATTCAGGAGGCGATTGCCAAATTACCTGTGCGTCAGCAGCAAGCATTTATGCTCAGAGCCTGGGAAGGCTTTGATACTCAAACTACAGCGCAAATTATGAACTGTACAGAAGGCAGTGTGAAAACCCATTATCACCGTGCTATTCAAGGTCTACGTGCCTCTCTAGCACACTTAAATCCATATCTGGGAGGATCATCCGAATGAAGCAAGATGATTTCTTAAAGCAAGTAACTTCCAAACTTGATGGACTGGCACAGCACCACAAGGATAAACCGGTGGTGATGAATCATGTGCTGGAGCATATTCAGGACGCACAACATTCACGCTTTGCATTTCTAAAAATGTCTGGCTTTGCTCTGGCTGCTGCGATTGCTGGCGTGGTAGTGCTACCGAATATTGTCAGCCATAACGAACCTCAGACTCAGGCAGTATCTACCCCCAAACTCTCCCCACAGATGCTTGAAGATCTGGAAATGTTAATGGTTTTAGGTGAGGACAAAGTTCCACATGGCAGCTAAAAGATTAGCAATTGCATTTTGTGCATTCAGCTTCCTGCAAACCAGCTTTGCGGGATTTGAACGTTTTTGGATTTTTTCCAAAGATGCCAATACGCAGGTCAACGAAACCTGGGATACACTTTCTGATTCCGAGCAACTGGCATTAATTAAACGTTATCAGTCCTTAAAAGAAATGCCTGAACAGCAACGTATTAATTTACAGCAACGCATGGATTGGTTCACCCAGCTTCCTGAAGCTGAAAAGCAGCGTATGCGTGAAACCTGGCAAATGATGAGCAGCCAGGAACGTAAGGAGTTAGGGGCACGGATGCAAAAAGCAACACCAGAAGAACGACTGGCGATCCGTGAAGAATATATCCAGAAATACCAGCAACTCACTCAACCTAAAACTCATTAATTTAAGTTAAATAAAAAAGCCTCCATCTGGAGTAATGCCAGTCAGTTAAGCAAATATTAGTAAAATGTAGTAAAAATGAGTGTATGTAAATACGCTCATTTTTTTATGACTTTATCTGAAAATTTAGATTGCACCCTTCAACATTCTTTACCTTCA
>NZ_VOZD01000024.1:0-58638 GCF_013419915.1 Acinetobacter sp. YH12043 | reverse complement strand
CAACCTGTCCTAATTCTATAGAGAATAGCTTCAATAAAATTGCGTAAATTTGAGTTGTGGTGAATGGATAAATTACGCAGAATAACTTTCAACTTTTGCCAGTGTTGATCTGTCAGCATGGTACGAGTCATAGCGAATAGTAAAATTGGGTTTGGCGATTTGATTTTACTACTTCGCTATTTTTTTAAGCTAAAAGTGTCAACACACCCTATTTTTAATGCGTTTTTATCTAAAGCTATGAGTGACATATTAAGGGATTGTATCTTTAATTCAAATTTTCTTTGTTCATCTGCACGATCTTCATGTTTTTTTGCAATTTTTATCTGTTCAATTATTTGTCTATAACCAAAAATTGCAAGACTTAGCGCTAATATGCCTATCAGAATCTGAATCTGTCCTGAATTGCTCTCAGCCCATGTCGAAAAACTAACTAAATAATTCAGCATAAAATAAGTCCTTATTGTAAATTAATCAGCATTCTACCCAAATTTAATTAGAAGATTCTTATTAATTAAACCAACATACTGGCATTATCTAAAGCCTATTAAACCAATAGAACCATTTTTTTTATTTGAATTACGGTCGATACATTTCCAGTGTTTGTAAAGGTAATTAAAAAAATGCACATAATTTAAACTGAACAAAGAGTAGAAAGGTGACTATTATTTAGGTTGTCTTAAGTCTTCAGGATCAACTTTCAATTTATCAGGTGCAGATCATAAATTTCGATAGGAAGGAGCAGATCTGTTTCAATTCGCTTTTTAACCCATACTTATGGAAATTACGGCCATTGATAATTTATTTTCATGATACCCAACATGTAGATAAAAATTGATGGCAAAAAACCGAATTAAGCACACATTAAGTTTATAGGTGAATTTGTCTGATTTTTAATTTAAGTAATTGAATTATAAAGATTAAATTATAATTTTTGGTAAAATTAAGCAAAATCTGCAAATTAACCTTCTAATGCACAAATCGCATGGTTTGGCAATGTGCCGATTCGAAAAAAGGTTCATTTTCACGTAGAATACTGCTGTCGGTGAATCACGCTGACAATTTTTACGAATTTTTCAGGCAAAGTTGAATATGTATTGATATTCCTTTGACTGAGGTGCAACCAGCACCACTACTTTCAAAGTTTATTTAAGTAACCGGTTCGCTGAAATTAGGCCAAAAGCCTGATGATCAGAAACTCAATCCAAAGCAAGGGGCTATATATGGCTGGTGGAAAGTCAACAATCATTTACACACTGACCGACGAGGCGCCATTATTGGCGACTTACTCTCTACTGCCGATCATTGAGACCTTTACTAAGCCGGCGGGCGTTGAGATTGTTAAGACAGACATCTCTGTAGCCGCACGCGTACTTGCAGAATTCGCAGACTATCTAAGCGATGAGCAGAAAGTTTCAGATAACCTGGCAGAATTAGGTCGTCTTACTCAGGACCCAGATACTAATATCATTAAACTCCCTAATATTAGTGCGTCTGTTGCTCAGTTGACGTCATGCATTAAAGAACTTCAGTCTAAGGGCTATGCACTGCCTGATTATCCGGAAAACCCGACTACTGAAGAAGAAAAAGCAATTAAAGCGCGTTATAGCAAGTGCCTAGGTTCAGCAGTGAACCCAGTACTTCGTGAAGGTAACTCTGACCGTCGTGCGCCGACAGCAGTGAAAAACTACGCGAAAAAACACCCACATTCTATGGGTGAATGGAAACCTTGGTCACAAACTCACGTTTCTCACATGCAAGAAGGCGACTTCTACCATGGCGAAAAGTCTATGACTTTAGACCGTGCACGTAATGTGAAAATGGAACTGATCACCAAGTCTGGTGAAACTATCGTTCTTAAGCCAAAAGTTGCGCTTCAAGACGGCGAAATCATCGACTCAATGTTCATGAGCAAAAAAGCCCTTTGCGACTTCTATGAAAAAGAATTAGAAGATTGTAAAGAAGCTGGCATCCTGTTCTCTTTACACGTTAAAGCGACCATGATGAAAGTATCACACCCGATCGTATTCGGTCACTGTGTGCGTATTTACTACAAAGATGCGTTTGAGAAACACGGTAAATTATTCGACGAGCTCGGCATTAACGTAAACAACGGTATGGCTGGTCTTTACGAAAAAATCGAATCTTTACCGACTTCTTTACGTGAAGAAATCATTGAAGATCTTCATGCATGTCAAGAACACCGTCCAGCACTTGCGATGGTTGATTCTGCAAAAGGTATTACCAACTTCCATTCTCCAAACGACGTGATTGTAGATGCTTCTATGCCTGCAATGATCCGTACTGGCGGTAAAATGTGGGGTGCTGACGGTAAACCTTACGACTGTAAAGCAGTTATGCCTGAATCTACATTCGCACGTATTTATCAGGAAATGATCAACTTCTGTAAATGGAATGGTAACTTCGACCCACGTACTATGGGTACAGTTCCTAACGTTGGTCTGATGGCTCAAAAAGCTGAAGAATACGGTTCTCACGACAAGACTTTCGAAATTCCAGAAGCGGGTGTTGCGAACATCACTGACCTTGAAACTGGTGAAGTGTTGATGTCTCAAAACGTGGAAGAAGGTGATATCTGGCGTATGTGCCAGGTGAAAGACGCACCGATCCGCGACTGGGTGAAACTGGCTGTAACTCGTGCACGTAACTCTGGCATGCCAGCAATCTTCTGGCTTGACCCGTACCGTCCACACGAAAACGAACTGATCAAAAAAGTTCAAACTTACCTGAAAGATCACGATACTGAAGGCTTGGACATCCAAATCATGTCTCAGGTACGTGCGATGCGTTATACACTTGAACGTGTTGCTCGTGGCCTAGATACCATTTCAGTAACAGGTAACATCCTGCGTGACTACCTGACTGACCTGTTCCCAATCATGGAGCTTGGTACTTCTGCGAAAATGCTGTCTATCGTGCCTCTAATGGCAGGTGGCGGTATGTACGAAACTGGTGCTGGTGGTTCTGCGCCTAAACACGTACAACAATTGGTAGAAGAAAACCACTTACGTTGGGATTCTCTAGGTGAGTTCTTGGCATTGGCTGTTTCTCTGGAAGAAATGGGCATTAAAGAAAACAATGCACGTGCGAAACTGCTCGCGAAAACACTGGATGCTGCGACTGGTAAATTGCTTGACAATGACAAGTCTCCATCACGTCGTACTGGCGAGCTAGACAACCGTGGCAGCCACTTCTACCTGGCTAAATTCTGGGCTGAAGAACTTGTAGCGCAAGACGAAGATGCAGAATTGAAAGCGAAATTTGCACCGATCGCTCAGTCTCTTGCTGAAAATGAAGAGAAGATCGTAAGCGAATTGAATGCAGTTCAAGGCCAATCTGTAGATATCGGTGGTTACTATGCGGTTGATCCTGCAAAAGTAAATGCTGTAATGCGTCCAAGTGCTACATTGAACCAAATCATTGAGTCACTAAACGCTTAATCAGGCTGTATTAGCTTTAAAGCTCGTAAAGTTAATAAAACCGGTGCTTAGGCGCCGGTTTTTTATTGTTTTTAGATATACATTTAAATAATAAATGAAGGAAATAGGATACGAGTTAAGTTTCTGATCTATCATCATTTGATTAAATGATCGAGATGATTAAAAAATAATTCTGAACTTGTTATATTGATTTAAAGTATAAGCGCTATATTAAAAAAAGGTTTTATTGAACTGGGTAGGGTAGAGCCATGAGTAATCAGATATTCATACAGCAGACTTTCGATGGTCCGGTGGATATTGTTGGCGATATTCATGGTGAGATCGACGCGCTACAACAATTATTAAAAGTATTGGGCTACGATCTGCAAGGTCGTCATTCTGAACAGCGTAAACTGATTTTTGTCGGGGATCTGTGTGATCGTGGACCAGACAGTATCGCTGTCATCAGACAGGTTAAAACCTTAATAGAAAATGGCAATGCGCAATGCATTCTGGGTAATCATGAAATCAACTTGTTAACCGATACGCTACGGGAAGGCAATGGCTGGTTTTTTGGTTCACCGCATCAGGATGATCTCAAAACTTTTGATTCAGTTCAGGCTTCAATTCAGGATCGTGCATGGATTCTAGAATTTCTAAACAGCCTGCCTTTGGCTCTAGATGCACCCCATTTAAGAATTGTGCATGCTTGCTGGGATACGCAGGCAATTCAACAATTGAAATCTGTTCCTTTTAATTCAATCAGACAGGCTTATGATTATTTTGTCCTGAAAAATGAGCTTGAGTTACAGACTTTAGGCTTTGATGAATATATCCAGAGTGAACAGCAGCAATATCAGGGACAATTCAAGGATCCAGCAGCCAGTATTCCCTTATTAAAATATATCGCTGAAAAAGAGTTACGCGACCAGATGCAAAATCCGATTCGTACCTTAAGCTCAGGCGCAGAAAAAATTGCACAACGTCCAGTCTATGCAGGGGGGCGCTGGCGTATGATTGATCGTTTGCCATGGTGGGAGCGTTATACAGATAGGATACCTGTGGTGATTGGCCATTATTGGAGAAACTTTAAAACCACCGAAGAAAAATCCGGTCTGTTTAAGCATATTGATGCCCTGCAATGGTTTGGTCAGCAGCAGAATGTATTTTGTGTCGACTATTCAGTGGGCAGGCGTTATCGCGATCGTCAGCAACAGGCTGAGTTTGCCCATCATCTCGGGGCTTTAAGATGGCCTGAAAATCTGGTGATTTTTGAAGATGGCCAGCAGTATTTCACTCAAAAAATGACGTAAAAAAAGCAGCCACGAAGACTGCTTTTTTAATGAAATTAGCGGATTATTCCACTTCTACAATTTCAAAATCGTGAGTAATTTCGACCCCACCGTCAGATAGCATTTTACTGGCAGAACAGTATTTCTCAGCAGAAAGCTCTACCGCTTTAGCGACTTGTTTCTCTTTGATGCCCTTACCGCTGACCACAAAGTGTAGATGGATTTTGGTAAATACCGCAGGAATTGTATCGGCACGTTCTGCTTTTAATTCACAGCGTACATCAGTAATCTCCTGACGTGCTTTCTTTAAAATTGTCACAATGTCAAAAGAAGCACAACCGCCCAGACCGGTTAAAATCAGTTCCATTGGGCGAGGACCACGGTTTTCACCGCCATATTCAGGTGAACCATCCATGATGATACTGTGACCACTTTGAGTTTTTGCTTCAAAAGCAACATTCTCTAGCCAATGAACACTCGTTTGCATTGCAACTACCTAAAAAAAGCTATAAATTTACGAAGTAACTGTACACTAACATAAATTGGGTTGATAAGGAATTTCAATCCCACTGTGTGACAAGTTCACATTAGGTCTTGTGCGATCTATAAATTATCCATATTCGGAACTGTAAGCATGACTTCAAACTTTTCACAATTAAGCACAGACGCACTTTCGCCAGGGCAACTACCTGAATCAGTGAAGGCGTTATTAAAACGTGCATATATCAATCGCTATCCAAAACGTACCACGATCGTGGATGCAGGATCAGAATCTAAATCGCTGTATTTAATTCTGAAGGGGTCTGTATCTATCATTCTTCGTGAAGATGATGAACGTGAGATTGTGGTAGCTTATTTAAATGCGGGAGACTTCTTTGGGGAAATGGGTCTTTTCGAAGCAAATCCACAGCGTACTGCAGAAGTGCGTACTCGTGATGTCTGTGAAATTGCTGAAATTACCTATGAAAACTTTCATGAAATTAGCAAACAATATCCAGATCTAAGCTATGCAGTTTTTGCTCAGCTGGTTCGCCGTCTGAAAAATACCACACGTAAAGTGACTGACCTGGCATTTATTGATGTATCTGGTCGTATCGCACGTTGTCTGATTGACCTGTCATCTCAGCCAGAAGCGATGATCTTGCCAAATGGTCGTCAGATCCGTATTACCCGTCAGGAAATTGGCCGTATTGTTGGGTGTTCACGTGAAATGGTCGGTCGTGTTCTAAAAACTCTAGAAGAACAGGGCATGATTGAAACCGATGGTAAGGCGATTCTGATTTTTGATGCATCGCTGGAAGAACCTGAAGCAGTGGGTGCTGGCGAGTTCGAAGACGAATAAGCCAAAAGCACGATAAAAAGCAAATCTTCGGGTTTGCTTTTTTTATTCCTGTTTAAAAATTTCAGCCTGATTCAGAACATAACAAATTGGCACAAGCTTGTTAGAAAAGATGATTTAAGTCCGTCTTATAATTCCGATAGGCTATAGCACACTTGCTCTTGATAAATAACAGATAAACTTAAAGGATATTTTTATGCAATTCAGACCATTGGCGGATACTGGGATTTTATTGCCAGAAATCTGTTTGGGCACCATGACTTTTGGTGAGCAAAATACTCAGGAAGAGGCTTTTCAGCAATTAGACTATGCTTTGGATCAAGGTTTATATTTCTGGGATACCGCAGAAATGTATCCGGTGCCACCCAAGCCGGAAACCCAAGGTGCAACTGAACGCATCATTGGTAACTGGATTGCTTCACGGGGTGGTCGTGACAAACTGTTTTTAGCTTCGAAAATTGCGGGTCCGTCACAAGGTGGGAGCCATATCCGTGATGGTCAGACCCGGTTTGTGGCAGATGAGATTGCATCAGCAATTGATAATTCATTGTCACGTTTGCAAACTGATTATATCGACCTGTACCAATTGCACTGGCCTCAGCGCGCAACCAATTTCTTTGGCAAGCTGGGTTATGGCAATGCAGAAGCTGCAGATGATCGTGCTGTCACGAATCTGGAAGAAACCCTGACTGCTTTGCATGACGAAATTAAGAAAGGTCGTATCCGTTATATTGGCCTGTCCAATGAAACCCCTTGGGGTACCATGAAGTTCCTGCATCTGGCAGAGAAACTGGGACTATCTAAATTTGTTAGCGTGCAAAATCCGTATAGCTTGCTGAATCGGACTTATGAAATTGGTATGTCGGAAATTGCCAAATACGAAGGTGTAGGTTTGCTGGCTTATTCTCCACTGGCATTCGGTTATCTGACTGGTAAATTCCGCAATGGTGCACGTCCAGCCAATGCACGTGTGACTTTATTTTCACGTTTTAGCCGTTATAGCAATCCGGAAAGCGAGTGGGCCGTCGAGCAGTATGCACAACTGGCTGAGCAGCATGGCCTGACCTTAACCCAGTTGTCGCTGGCTTTCATTAAACAGCAGTTCTTCGTGACCAGTACTATTATTGGTGCGACCAACTTGGATCAGCTCAAGGAAAACATTCAGGCGTTTGACGTGAATCTGTCTGAAGAAGTCTTGCAGGGTATTGAAGCCATACACCGTCAGCAACCCAATCCGGCACCATAATTGTTCAAGTGTTCTCTTTAAATGCCCTTCAAGTGAGGGCATTTTTGTTTCAATAAAGGATCAAATTTAATGATAAACAACATAGCGAGAAAAGGATAAAGGCAGCATAATCAAAACAAGATTCATCAATAGGATTTAATAAAAATGAATAATGAAACGGATATTTCTAAATCCCAAGTATTAGCCAAAGCTATATTCAACTTAGCTGAACAGTTGCAATTGCAAGAATCCGAGCTTGCATTAGTTCTGGATCTATCTGAAGCAGAATTATCGTCAATCATAAATCAAAAAGAATTAGAACCAGATACTACCGCAGGCAAAAGAGCGATAACTTTAATCAATATCTATCAAGCGTTATTTGGTCTGAATGGTGGAGACTTGGGTTGGATGCGCCAGTTTATCAATTCACCTAACAAGCTTTTGGATCAGCAAATACCAAGATCCTTGATGCAAACAGAACATGGTTTGAGTGCAGTATTGCGATTACTAGGACGCTTGCAACCGCACTAAAGGTCTTTCTCTATTTTCTACCCATCCGAAAAATAGCAGAGTAAATTAAATCAGATATTCATTATTGATCTTCACTTTAAAAATTCTACTTTCGCTCACTTGAAATATTTTCATTGAATACCAATATTAATACTGATAACTCTGTCTTTTATTTAATTAAATTTTTGAAAAATATATAAAAAATTATTTGAAATTTTATTTCCAGCACCCATATATCCATCAAGTAGAAAATTTGTTGTGAGGAATAACAAGAATGCGTTTTGAGAAATTTACCAATCGCTTACAGCAAACCCTTTCCGATGCGCAATCTCTGGCAATGAGCAAGGATCATGCTGCCATTGAAGGGATTCACATCTTGTCCACCTTGATGGAAGAAGCATCGAATGTGAGCTTGCTGCAACAGGCAGGAGCGAACCTGCGTGACCTGCAAAGCAAAGTACAAACTGCGCTGAACAATGTAGCTACGCTCGGTAATCCCTCTGCCGATATCAATATCAGTCAGGAAGCAGCCAAAGCCCTGCATCTGGCGGACAGTTATGCACAAAAAGCAGGAGATGAGTTCCTGTCCACTGACTGGGTATTACTGGCACTTGCAGAAACGGGTGCCACCAAAACCTTATTAAATAGTGTTGGCGTAAAAACTGAAACTTTACGACAGGTCATTAATCAAATTCGAGGCGATGAAAAAGTCATGAGCAATAATCATGAAGATCAACGGGACTCACTGAATAAATATACGATTGATTTAACTGAACGTGCCATGGCTGGCAAACTGGACCCGGTGATTGGTCGTGATGATGAAATCCGTCGTACAATTCAGGTGCTGTCACGCCGTACCAAAAACAACCCGGTACTGATCGGTGAGCCAGGTGTCGGTAAAACTGCGATTGTCGAAGGTCTGGCACAGCGTATTGTTAACGGTGAAGTTCCTGAAGGCTTGAAAGGCAAACGTGTATTGTCTCTAGACTTAGGTTCTCTGTTGGCAGGGGCTAAATACCGTGGTGAGTTCGAAGAACGTCTGAAAGCCGTTCTGAAAGATCTGGCTAAACATGAAGGCGAAATCATCCTGTTCATTGACGAGCTGCATACATTGGTCGGTGCCGGTAAAGGCGATGGCGCCATGGATGCGGGTAACATGCTGAAACCTGCATTAGCGCGCGGTGAACTACGCTGTGTCGGTGCAACAACTTTGGATGAATATCGTCAGTACATTGAAAAAGATGCAGCTTTAGAGCGTCGTTTCCAGAAAGTGCTGGTGGATGAACCAAGCGTGGAAGATACCATTGCGATTCTGCGTGGTCTGAAAGATCGTTACGCGACTCACCATGGTGTGCAGATTCTGGATTCTGCAATCATTGCTGCGGCGAAAATGTCACACCGTTACATCACAGATCGTCAATTGCCGGATAAAGCCATTGACCTGATTGATGAAGCAGCATCTCGTATCAAAATGGAGCTGGATTCTAAACCTGAAGCACTGGATAAACTCGAACGTCGTCTGATTCAGCTGAAGATGCAGCTTGAAGCGGTGAAAAAAGATGCAGACTCTGGTGCACAAGGCGAAGTGAAACATCTGGAAGAGCAGATTGCCACTGTAGAGAAAGAGTACAGCGAACTGGAAGAAATCTGGCGTGCCGATAAAGCGCTGGTAGCAGGCAACAAAGATATTCAGGTGAAACTGGATCAGGCTCGCATTGCGCTGGAAAAAGCCCAGCGTGAAGGTGATCTGGCTGAAGCAGCACGTTATCAATACGGTGTGATTCCTGAACTGCAAAAACAGTTGGAACGTATTGAAGCGGCTGAAGAAAGTGAAGCACCAAAACTGCTACGTGACAAAGTCACTGACAATGAGATCGCTGAAGTAGTCAGTGCTGCGACCGGTATTCCTGTAGCGAAAATGCTGCAAGGTGAGCGTGACAAACTGCTGCATATGGAAGACTTCCTGCATAACCGTGTTGTTGGTCAGGAAGAAGCCGTAGTAGCTGTATCTAATGCTGTACGTCGTTCACGTGCCGGCTTGTCAGATCCAAACCGTCCAAGTGGTTCATTCCTGTTCTTGGGCCCAACAGGTGTAGGTAAAACAGAATTGACCAAAGCCTTGGCGAACTTCCTGTTCGACAGTGACGATGCCATGATCCGAATCGACATGTCCGAATTTATGGAAAAACATTCGGTGAGCCGCTTGGTCGGTGCACCTCCGGGCTATGTCGGTTATGAAGAAGGTGGTGTGCTGACTGAAGCGGTGCGCCGTAAACCATATAGCGTGGTGTTATTCGATGAGGTCGAAAAAGCGCATCCGGATGTATTTAACATTCTGCTGCAAGTGCTGGACGATGGTCGTCTGACTGACTCGCAAGGCCGTGTGGTGGACTTTAAAAATACCGTGATTGTGATGACTTCGAACCTGGGTTCACAGGATGTTCGTGAACTGGGCGATAAAGCAACTCGTGAAGAAGTCCGTACAGTGGTGATGAATGCGGTATCGGAACATTTCCGTCCAGAGTTTATCAACCGTATTGATGAGCTAGTGGTGTTCCATGCACTGGAAAAAGACCAGATCCGTGGTATTGCCGATATTCAGTTGAACCGCTTGCGTCAACGTCTGGCAGAACGCGATATGCGTCTGTCTGTGGATGACAGTGCTTTCGATCAGTTAATCGAAGCTGGTTTCGATCCGTTGTATGGTGCGCGTCCATTAAAACGTGCGATCCAGCAACGTATTGAAAATGGTTTGGCACAAAGCATCCTGGCAGGTGAGTTTGGCCCTGGTGATACCATCGTCGTTCGTGGTGAAAGTGGCGAGCTGGTCTTTGAAAAAATGAAACTCAGCTAATAGAAGTTCTCCTCGCAACAAAAAAACCCAGCCTAGGCTGGGTTTTTCTTTATCTTATATTCACACCTTACATTTTTGGATGAGTAATTTTCCAGGCACGGTGAATTTTCTGGTTACGCTTGAAGTCTGGACCAATGGTTTCATGCGTGATTTCTTCCACGTCATATAAACCTTCAATCATTTCATCCATTTCGAAACCACGGTAGTTGTTCGAGAAATACAACGTACCGTCAGTGGTTAAACGGTTCATGGCACGTTTCAATAAAGAGACGTGGTCACGCTGAACGTCGAAAGTCCCGTAGAATTTTTTCGAGTTAGAGAATGTCGGTGGATCGATAAAGATCAGGTCATATTGTTCATGACCTTCTTTCAGCCATTCAAAACAGTCAGATGCAAAGAATTGATGTTGTTGATCGGCATGGTCTACAGTCAGGCCGTTCAGAACAAAGTTCTCTTTTGACCAGTTCAAATAAGTATTAGATAAATCGACACTGGTGGTACTCGCTGCACCACCTAAAGCTGCATGTAAGCTCGCCGTAGAAGTATAACTGTACAGATTCAGAAAGTGTTTACCTTTGGCTTCTTTGGCAATACGCAGACGCATCTGACGGTGATCCAGGAATAGACCGGTATCCAGATAATCGGTCAGGTTGACCAGAATCTTGGCTTGGCCTTCCTGGACGATAAAACGTTTAGACGCTGTACTTTGTTTGGTGTACTGGTTCTTACCTTCCTGACGGGCACGAGTTTTAATAAAGATGGCATCACGGCCTAGACCAGTCACAGCACGAATCGCTTGCAATGCCAGGTTAAAACGCTTTTTGGCTTTTTCTGGATCAATTTTCTTCGGAGGCGCATATTCCTGCACATGCAGACGTTCGCCATACAGGTCGACTGCTACGTTAAAGTCTGGTAAGTCGGCATCATACAAACGCAGGCAGTGAATATTTTCTTTTACCGCCCATTTTTTCAGGGTTTGCATATTCTTGGTCAGGCGGTTAGCAAATTCCATCGCACCTTCGATCGGCTCGAATTGTTGCGGCTGCCAGCTTTCCAGGAAAGGACGTGTGACTGCTGCCGGTTTTACTGTACCAAAACGGATATAGATTGGCAGTTTACCGTTCATCAAACGCAGAATTTGCGGGTCATTGAACGCCAAGACATCGGCCTGTTCCACCTGAGCAGCAATGACTGCCGCTTTCTGATTCGGGAAATTCTTTTGTAGCAGATTAGACAAACCCAGATACAAGGCACGGTTAGATGCCTTATCGCCCAGACGCTCACCATATGGTGGATTCGTCACAAAGAAGACTTTCTTGCCTTCAGCCTGGAAATCTGGCCAGTCATTTAAAGTACGCTCTTCGATCTTGATCTGATCAAGGGCTGATTCAAAACCTGCAGCAATAATGTTCTGTTTAGTGGCTTTCACCGCTTCCCAGTCGGCATCAAAGGCATAGAATTTGGGTAATGGGTTTTCTAGCGCAGCTTTATGACGTTCAGCTGCTTCAGCTTTAATACCCATCCATAATTCATGGTCATGACCATTCCAGCCATTAAATCCGAAACGACGCACCAGACCCGGGGCACGATCAGTCAGAATCATCAGTGATTCAATAATAAATGTCCCTGAACCACACATTGGATCAACCACAATATCCGGGTTGATATCTTTCAGGCCACCTTTTTGCAGGATCGCAGCCGCCAGATTTTCCTTGATTGGTGCTTCAGTCATAAAGCGGCGATAGCCACGTTTATGCAGGGAATCACCGGATAAGTCTAAACAATAAGTATGTTCTTTTTTACCGGCCAGAATGTACATGGTGATTTCTGGCTGTTTGGTATCAATACTTGGACGCTTGCCCACAGCTTCCATAAAGGAATCGACGACGCCATCTTTGGCACGAAGGGTCGCAAACTGGGTATTAACCTTAATATCACGTTCAACGTGCAGACGAATTGCGAAGGTGCTTTGTGGTGCAAAAATCAGTGACCAGTCGAAGCTCATCGCACCTTCATAAAGCTCTTCTGCAACATCACGCGCATCGTGGGAGAATTCGATTTCATGCGTGTGAATTGGCATCAGGACACGAGAAGCCAGACGAGACCACATACAGATGCGGTAAGCATTTTCAAGCGTGCCTTTGAAGGTCAGACGACCTGGGAAACGTTCAATATCCTGAACACCTAAACCTTTGATTTCTTCTTCTAATAAGGTTTCCAGACCATCGGCACAGGTGACCCAATAATTGCTTAAACGTGAAGAGGTATTCATAAAATAGAGAGACCGGAAAAGAATAAATAAAAAACTGCGCTCAGTTTAGCGTATTTTGCCTGTTAAAGCTTTGGAAATTTTTTAAATTCGAGCATATACAGCCTAGTTTTACTCATCATAAAAAGCGCTAAATGTTGACTTAAAAAGCAAACTGAAAATTTACGAGATATGTAGAACTAAACAGTGACAGTAAGGCAAATTTATTGAGTAAATCTTTTTATTTTACAGATGGGTATGTGATGATTATTAAACTAATTCGCAATCTAGATCTTCAATTGCAGCCATGTTGTATGTGTGATTTAAAAAATAAATAATCGGGTTATTGATGTGATGGATCTGATGCCGGATCGTTTATATGCACCATATGGCATCAACATTACTCTAAAAGTAAAAGCTAAAATTTGGTCACTCATGTCAAGTGATCGAGACTAAGAATTGATTAGCCAGACGAGGAGTGAATCTAAAACAAAAAAGACACTGATCTACGATTCCTCGAGGTAGAACAATTTTCATTCATATCAATTTATAACTCACATAACTTATTTATTAATTTTGGTACGTTTATTGCTCTATCTAATATCAATGAAGCTGTAATGCTGAGGGGAATCATTACAGCTTCATCTTTATTCTTAATTATTATTTCGGAGGGGCTTAGATGTTGGATCTTCAATTACGCAGGAATGAGGCATTTTCAATCGCTACCTTGATTTATGCACGTTTAAGACGAGTAACTGGGCGAGTAATTGATGCCATGTATCTTGCAGAAAATATCCACTATGCAAAGCATGTGATTGGGCTGGCAGAGCAGACTGAAGATCCTGAGCTTTTACATCTGGTCAACCGCTTAAAAACCACTCTGGATTTATTGTCATTTTCAGAACTGCAGGCTGAAGAACAGGCGGAAAAGGAACTGATTTCTGTGGAACCAAGCGAAGAAGATATCTATCGCGCTCAGGTTTCACATCATTATATTGGCGCATTGCGCTAATTGGGGGATTGGGTGTGGATGCTCCAGACTGAAGCACTCATGTTTAAATGAAAAACAAGCATATAGATAAACAGGTTAAATTATCTTATTGAAAAAATACATGGGAATTTAAATTTCCATTCTTATTACCGAGATGGTTTTTGTACAACCGAGCTCTTTATCAACTATAAAGATTCGCTAATCTCTGTATAATACGTTGACTTAACGTATAAGGAATCTCTCATGCACTTGGCGGCATTGCATACACCGAGCCAGATTCAACTCAACAAAGCAGGTAATCTTAAACATTTCCTGACCATCGAAGGTCTTTCTAAAGAAACTCTTACAAAAATACTGGACACTGCGTTGTCCTTTTTTAATGACCAAAATCAGCTGATCACCAATAATTTGCTCGAAGGCAAAACGGTGATGAACCTATTTTTTGAAAATTCTACCCGAACGCGTACTACATTTGAGGCAGCGGCCAAACGTCTGTCTGCCAACGTGCTGAATATCGATATTGCCCGTTCAAGTACCTCTAAAGGTGAAACTTTACGTGATACCTTGTGGAATCTTGAAGCCATGGCGGCAGATATCTTCGTAGTACGTCATTCATCTTCAGGTGCAGCACACTTTATTGCCAAAGATGTTTGTCCGAATGTCGCTATTATTAATGCAGGGGATGGTCGTCATGCCCATCCAACTCAAGCGATGCTGGATATGCTGACCATTCGCCGCGAGACCAATAAAAAATTCGAAGATATGTCGATTGCGATTATTGGCGATATCAAGCATTCGCGTGTAGCACGTTCAGATGTGGCGGCACTGCAAACCTTAGGCTGTAAAGATATTCGCGTGATTGCACCGAATACGTTATTGCCATACGGTTTTGATGACTACAGTGAAGATGTACGCCTGTTCAATAATATGGAAGAGGGCATCAAAGACTGTGATGTGATCATTACCTTGCGTATTCAAAACGAGCGTATTGATTCGCCAGCGCTGTCTTCTCAGGCTGAATTCTATAAAATGTATGGCCTGAATAAAGAACGTCTCGCCCTGGCCAAGCCGGATTGTATCGTGATGCATCCAGGACCAATGAACCGCGGTGTGGAAATTGATTCCAGCATTGCAGACGGTCCACAATCCGTGATTCTGAAACAGGTCACTAACGGGATTGCTGTACGTATGGCGGTACTGGCACTGGCGATGCAGGGGCAGTTACAGGAACAGGGTTTGATTGAAGCGATTGCGGTATAAGGAATAAGTCATGACTATTGTAAAAATTGAAAATGTCCGTGTTCTTGACCCAATCCAAAACACTGATTCAGTCGAAACGGTTTATCTGGAAAATGGTAAACGTGTTGCAGAGACTGCTAACGTCTCTGAAACCATTGATGGACAGGGCAAATGGCTGATGCCAACCATGGTGGACCTGTGTGCACGTTTAAGAGAACCGGGCCAGCAGCAACACGGAACTTTAAAGTCTGAAGGTAAGGCTGCACGTGAAAACGGGATTCTGCATGTCTTTACCCCGCCAGATTCCAAACCGATTGTGCAGGATAATGGTGCGCTGATTCATGGTCTGGTTGAAAAAGCCATGCTGGATGGTGGCATTTATTTGCAAGTGATCGGTGCGCAAACTCAAGGTTTGCAAGGTCAGCAACCAGCCAATATGGCAGGTTTAAAAAAGGGTGGTTGTACTGCGGTTTCTAATGCCAGCGCGCCGTTTGCCAATGATGATGTGGTATTGCGTACACTTGAATATGCAGCGGGCTTGGACCTGACTGTAGTGTTCTATGCAGAAGAGCCGCAAATTGCCAAAGATGGTTGTGTGCATGAAGGCTTTATTGCTTCACGCCAAGGCTTGCCAATGATTCCATCGCTAGCGGAAACTGTGGCCATTGCCAAATACCTGCTCATGATTGAAGCAACTAAAGTACGTGCTCATTTTGGCTTGTTATCTTGTGGTGCATCAGTAGAACTGATTCGTATTGCTAAAGAAAAAGGCTTGCCAGTAACTTGTGATGTCGCTATGCACCAATTGCATCTGACTGACCATCTGATTGATGGCTTTAACTCTCTTGCACACGTGCGTCCACCATTACGTTCTGAATCTGACAAAGAATTACTGCGTCAGGGCGTAAAATCTGGTGTGATTGATGCGATCTGTACCCATCATGAACCCCTGAGCAGCTCTGCCAAAATGGCACCCTTTGCGGAAACACAGCCTGGCTTTACCGCGTTTGATACCTACGTACCGTTCGGTATCCAACTAGTGAATGAAGGCTTCTTTACGCCGTTGGAATGGGTGGAGAAAGTCACAGTTGCTCCTGCGAAAGTCGCCAGTATGTTTGAGCGTTGGAAAGCGGAAGCAGGCTGGGTACTGGTTGATCCAGAACAGGAGTGGACATTAAGCAAAGAAACGATCGTTTCTCAAGGTAAAAATACACCACTGCTCAATCAAAAAGTGAAAGGTAAAGTGCTGCAAACTTTTATTGCAGCATAACACTTACATTTCGCGTTTACAAAAAGTCAGCTTCGGCTGACTTTTTTATATCTTAATTAAAATACTAGAAAAGTTAGCCTTACATAAACAGTGAAACTTTATGATATCAGTACAATTATTAACATTCCAAAGAGGGTGGGTCGCTACACTGATTAAATATTAAACATTATAAATCAGAATAATGGTGATCTTGATGAATACAGATTTAATTGAACGTTTAAAGAGTGATGTGACCGCCATTGTGCTGCAAGGTGAAACAGAACATCTATTTGCCAAGGATCAGGCCTTAGCCCAATTCTATCCTGTATTGTTAAGTATTCTTCGTGCAAGACCGGCCTGGATTGAAAGTCTGGGTCAGCAACTTAATCCCAAGATTGATGAATTATTTAATAATAATCCGACCCTAAAACAACAATTCCTGGCTCAGTTAGATTCAACTGCACCTCAAGATGAAATTGAACAGACCCTGAACCGGGCAATTGTTCCAACCATGAACTTCTTGCAAGCAGAAGCGGGTGCACCCACTGCTGAAGCAGTAGGCCATTTGTTAGATACCCATGCAGACTCGATTCAACGGGCATTACCAGTCTGGGCTGGCCCCATACTGGCATCTCTAGGCGTATCTCCGCTGGCGGGACAAAATCTGAACCGCGCACCGGGTCTGGCTTCCGAACCGGAAGCAGAACCAGTACTGACTGAAGAGAAAAAGGCAGTGGTGTTCTGGCCTTTTATTCTCCTCGTGATTATTGCTGCGATTATCTTATTCTTCTTCCGTGGATGCCTGCGTGATGATGATCCGGATGAATTACGAAATGCTCAGGCGGTAAGCGAAGCTGCTGCAACAAACCCTGCAATTCTCAAAATCAGCACCGGTAGTCAGGGTGAAATCGTCAACTGTCAGGTACATATGAATGATCCGAAATATATGCAAATTCTGCAAAATGAAATTAAGCAGATCTTTAATTACAGTATTGGCTGTGGTGCAGTAGCCAATGAAAATTACCACTCAGAATTTATTGATCAGGATACAATTCCATCCGTATTGAAATTACTGCAAGGCATGTCAAATGTGACTTTGACTTGGGCAGGTAATCAGGTATCTGTGCAGGCAGCGAACAGTGCAGATGCACAGCGTTTGGCAGGTCAAATTCGTGGCTTAGCTAAAAATGTAGAAGTCGTGACCCAAAAACCAGTGGATATGGATGAGGCGATCAATACAGCCAATACCGAGGCTAAAAAAGCTTTAGACGAACTTCAGATGGAGAATATTGAGGCATTGGATGTTGCAACTGCCTTAAACCTGCAACTTATTCATTTTGCGACAGGTTCTACAGAAATTCCTGAAGTGAATAAAAGCTTGCTGGATCAGACCGCAGCTTTATTGCAATATGCCAAAGATGTACGTCTAACCGTAATAGGCCATACTGATACGGAAGGCAGCAGCACTCAAAATCAGGAGCTATCTTTAAAACGTGCTCAAGCCATTGTGAATTATCTGGTACAGAAAGGGGTGAATCCGGCACAATTACAACCTGTAGGTATGGCGGCGAATCAGCCTGCTCAACCGAATGCAACCTCGAACGGTCAGTATCAAAATCGTCGTGTAACTTTTGAAGTTATGAGTACCGAAGATGGTCGTGTACATACTGTAGATAATGAAGGCGTAGTTGAAAAGAAAGCCAGCTAAATAATTCTTTCATCATAAAAAAGGACGAATGATTCGTCCTTTTTTATTTGTTATGAATTAAGAGAAGACAGGTGGGGTATAAGTCAGGGTTCTTCCTAGGAACCAGAGCAAGAATAGTACCAATGGAAGATGAAAGACCAGTTGGGTCACTGTAAAACCAATCACATCTTTGGCTTTTAATTTTAAGATACCCAGCATAGGGAGCATAAAGAAAGGATTGATCAGATTGGGCAAGGCTTCGGCCGCATTGTAAATCTGGACAGACCAGCCCAGATGCACTTTCAGGTCATGTGCAGCCTGCATCACATAAGGCGCTTCAATAATCCATTTTCCTCCACCAGAAGGAATGAAGAAGCCTAGAATCGCTGAATAAATTCCCATCACCACTGCAAAGGTTTCCTGCGAGGCAATCGAAACGAAGAACTCGGCGATATAGTGCGATAGGGACAGGTCAGCAGAATTCAGGGCATTGGTCATCATAAAGGCGATGCTGCCATAAAGCGGAAACTGGATCAGCACCCCTGAAATGGCCGGCACAGCTTTGGACACAGCATTGAGAAAATTACGTGGTGTACCATGTAAAGCTACACCCAAAATCAGAAAGATAAAGTTATAGGTGTTTAAGCTGGAGATTGCCAGAATAGGATTACTTTTGGAAAACTCGTTAAACATCCAGACCAGACCCAGAACCACAATCAGAATACTTAAGATTGGCGAGTTTTCAAGCCAGTCACCCGGCCGTTTATGGGTCACGGTTTCAGTCTTTTCTTCTTCAATCTGGATCGGGAAGTGATCAATAGTTTTAATATGATTGCCTTTGGGCGCAGACCAGTAGGCAATGGCAATCGAAGCAATAATCAAGACTGCTGTCATGATCATGGATTGCGGCAGGAAAATCGTTTCAGTAAATGGAATCACACCAGTCAGATTATAAAGTGGTTCTGGTAGACTGGATTTGTTGGCTTGTAATTGCGCTGCTGAAGAGCTGATACCCAGTGCCCAGGTTGCGCCCATCCCGATAATCGCTGCTGCGGCAGCCGCACGGTAATCCATATTCAGTTCTTTACGCTGCGCTAGCGCAATCACCAGAAGTGCGGTTAGAACTGTACTCATCGCCCAGTTAATCAGGGAAATCAGTAGACTAACAGTGGCGACGAGAACGATGGCTCCACGTCCAGAATGAGGAATGCGCGCCATTTTCTGAATCAGTAATTGCATCGGTTTGGAAACTGAAACTACATAACCGACCACGATCAACATGCACATCTGTAAGGTAAAGGGAATCAGACTCCAGAATCCGTCACCAAATGAAATCGCGACATCTTGTGCCGGCGCACCAATGCCAATCGCGGCAATCGCAACGATGATGACACCGAGTAGGGCAAAGATATAAGAGTCCGGAAACCATTTTTCAGACCAGTCGCTGACGCGCATGGCAAAGCGCTGCAAGATATTTTGTTGAGTTTGCATGATTAAAATCCATTTATTCTGCATTTGTTATTAAGAAGCGGCTTTCTTCAGCCAAAAAGAAACCCTTAAAATTTTTCATTTTAAGGGCTGGGAAAAATCAGGCTGCTTTACGGAGTAAAGGTACGCCGGTGACTTTCTGAATTTCATCAAAACTGACATCGGGTGCCAGTTCTACAAGTTGAATACCTTCAGGTGTGACATCCAATACACCTAAGTCAGTAATAATCCGGTTCACTACGGCCTGGCCAGTAAGCGGAAGACTACATTGTGAGACAATTTTAGGCGTACCATCTTTAGCGCAGTGTTCCATCAGCACCACAACTTTTTGCACACCTGCGACCAGATCCATGGCACCACCCATGCCTTTGACTTTCTTGCCTGGAATCATCCAGTTGGCTAGATCACCATTTTCTGAGACTTCCATAGCCCCCAGAATGGCGATATTGACATGACCGCCACGGATCATGGCAAAGGAGTCAGCACTGGAAAAGAAAGAAGCACCTTTGCGGGCAGTTACCGTCTGTTTGCCAGCATTGATCAGGTCTGCATCCACAGTATCGGCCGTTGGAAATTCTCCAATACCCAACAGACCATTCTCAGACTGTAGCCAGACATTAATATTCTCTGGAATATAGTTAGCGACTAAGGTTGGCAGGCCAATACCCAGATTCACATAGAAACCGTCTTCAAGTTCCTGTGCGGCGCGCTGCGCCATTTCATTACGTGTCCAAGCCATGATCAAGCCTCCGCCTTTAAAGTCATCTGTTCAATCCGTTTTTCTGGTTGGGTATTCAGTACAATCCGGTTCACATAAATACCGGGAAGATGAATTTCATCTGGATCAAGGGCACCGATCTCGACAATTTCTTCAACTTCAGCAATGGTCACTTTGCCAGCCATGGCACAGACCGGATTGAAGTTCTGGGCAGTTTTACGGAAAATCAGGTTACCGGCTTTATCGGCCTTATAAGCTTTCACCAAAGCCACATCCGCAGTTAAGGATTCTTCCAGAATATAAGACTTGCCATTGAATTCGCGGACATCTTTACCTTCAGCAATGACGGTTCCAACACCGGTCGCGGTATAGAAAGCGGGAATACCTGCACCACCGGCACGTAATTTTTCTGCCAACGTGCCTTGTGGAGTCAGTTCAACTTCGAGTTCGCCGCTTAAGTATTGGCGTTCAAATTCCTTATTCTCGCCCACATACGAAGAGATCATCTTTTTAATCTGTTTGGTTTCCAGCAATAGCCCCAAGCCAAAGCCATCCACACCGGCATTATTAGAAATACAGGTCAGATTTTTGGCACCAGTTTCCTTTAAAGCTACAATGAGGGCTTCTGGAATACCACAGAGTCCAAAACCGCCTACCGCCAGAGTATGTCCATCCTGGACCACGCCGTCTAAAGCGGCTTTTGCACTGTCATACACTTTATTTGACATTTTTACCTCGATTTATTCTTCTCTTGCAGATCTCTTTCATCTAAAGATCTGCTGATTTCTATCCATGAGGACTTATAGAGTGTCCGGCTATTTTAAGTTTTTAAGCACAGGCTTTTTGCCAATAGGCATTGGCATAATTGGATGGATTATTGCGTTGTAATACCTCGCTGATATTACGGCTGGCCTGCATCAAAGCATCCAGTTGAATACCGGTTTCAAAGCCCATCTTGGAGAGCAGGTAATACAGGTCTTCAGTTGAAACATTGCCGGAAGCACCTTTGGCATAAGGACAGCCACCGAGACCGGCAATAGAGGAGTCAAATACCCGAATCCCTTGCAGCAATGACTGGTAAATATTAGCGATGGCCATACCATAGGTATTATGAAAATGACCGGCTAGCACTTTACTATCAAGTTCTGAAAGACAAGCATCCCAGACGTTCTTCAAGCGATCTGGAGTTGCCGTACCAATGGTTTCACCTAATGACACTTCATAGCAGCCCATATCCAGCAAGCGCTGCGTGACTTTCACGACCTGCTTCGGATCAATTGCACCTTCATAAGGGCAGTCCACCATACAAGAGACATAGCCACGCACCTTGACATCATTTGCTTTGGCAGCTGCCATCACATCTGCAAACTTCTCAAAGCTTTCATCAATCGAGCAGTTGATATTCTTGTGGGTAAAGCTTTCAGAAGCTGCGGTAAATACCGCAACTTCTTTACAATCCACAGCCAGCGCTGATTCAAAACCTTTCATGTTTGGCGTCAGCAAACTGAACTGGATATTCGGATCTTTAGGCAAGCTGGCAAATAGCGTATCGCTATATGCCATCTGTGGAACCCATTTGGCTGAAACACAGGAGCCGACCTCAATCGCCTGCAAACCTGTTTTCATCAGGTCCAGAATCAGATTTTTACGGTCATCTAGTGTTAAAGGTGTTTTTTCGTTTTGCAGGCCATCGCGTGGCCCGACTTCTACGATTTTAACGAAATCTGTCATGCAACTTCCTCCGCTAGAGGCTGAAACTCAACCAGTTCATCACCGGCTTTAACCTGATCACCTTTCTGGAAGTATGAGTTTGCGATAATGCCATCATGCGGAGCGCGAATGGTATATTCGATCTTCATTGCTTCCAAGGTCAGCAGTACATCGTCTTTTTTCACTTTGTCATTTGCCGCGACCAGAACCTGAGTAATCACGCCAGGCATTGGCGCAGTCAAGTTATTTTCAGTCCCTTGTTCATCCTGGTTATTAAAGTCATTTTTCAAATAATTGAACTTGTAGCTTTGACCATTCTGGAACAGGGTAATGCCATGCTCAGTCTGGCTAAATGCCAGTTTCTGCTGCTGACCCGCAAGATTTAACTGGAGTAGGTGTTGATCAAGCAGCTCACCCTGGATGGTAAGTGTCTGGCCTTCATAATTTGCCAGGAAACTATTTTCTAGCGCTTTAAAGCTCACCACACGTAAAACGTCATTACATTGTAATTTAATTGTGTAGCTATTTTGCTGATTCAGACGCCAAAATGCCTTTTGCTGCCAGACGGGATTATTGCTAGTCGGGTTTTGAGCCAGACGCGATAACAGTTCAACCAAGGCTGCAGTGACCACTAATTCTGCACTGATATCAGCAGATGGTTTGAGTAGGAACTCTTCTTCACGTTGAATCAGGCCAGTATCGAGATGGGCATTTTTAAATGAATCACATAATACTAAGCGATCAAGAAAAGCGATGTTATTGCCAAGACCATCGACATGAAACTGACCCAAGGCATGATGCATCTGAGTTAAAGCAGCTTCACGGTTTTTGCCCCAAACAATAAGTTTGGCAATCATCGGATCATAATAGGTGCTGATTTCATCACCTTCGACAATGCCACTATCCACACGCACGCTGTCATTTTGTTCTGGATAGTGCAAATAGCTGATCTGACCGATGGCAGGAATAAAACCTTTTTCTGGTTCTTCGGCATAAACACGGGCTTCCAGTGCATGACCGTGTATCTGTAATTCATGCTGCTGTTTCGGTAAAGGTTCACCGAACGCTACACGTAACTGCCATTCCACCAGATCCTGACCGGTGATCATTTCAGTGACTGGATGCTCAACCTGCAGACGGGTGTTCATTTCCATGAAGTAAGCAGTACCGTCTTGCTCAACGATGAACTCGACTGTACCGGCACCGACATAATTTACAGCACGTGCAGCATCAATTGCGGCTTGGCGCATCGCCTCAAGTTTGTCTTCTGGCATTTTAGGTGCAGGTGCTTCTTCCAGAACTTTCTGGTGACGACGCTGCACGGAACAATCACGTTCAAACAGATGCACATAATTGCCATGTGTATCACCAAAGACCTGAACTTCAATATGGCGTGGCTGCACGACATAGCGTTCAATCAGCACATCTTCATTGCCGAAGCTGGAACGTGCTTCGCTTTTACAGGAAGCGAGTGAACTCAGGAAATCTTCACTACGCTCGACCAGTCGCATGCCTTTACCGCCACCGCCAGCACTAGCCTTGATCAGTACTGGATAGCCAATACTGTCAGCTTGTTGTTTCAAGAAATCGGCATCCTGATTGGTACCATGATAGCCGGGGGTTAAAGGTACACCAGCTTTTTCCATTAAGGCTTTAGAGGTCGCTTTCAGACCCATTGCTAAGATCGCATCCACTGGCGGACCAATAAAGACAATGTTGTTATCCTGACAGGCCAGGGCAAACTGGTCATTTTCAGACAGGAAACCATAACCTGGATGAATGGCCTGAGCACCGGTAGTTTTTGCTGCCTGAATAATACGTTCAATCTGTAAATAACTTTGTGCAGCAGGCGATTCACCAATATGGATGGCTTCATCTGCCAGTTTGACATGCTGTGCCTGTGCATCGGCATCGGAATATACGGCAACGGTGGCAATCCCTAACTTTTTCGCTGTACGAATCACACGGCAGGCAATTTCACCACGATTGGCAATTAAAATCTTTTCAAACATCCTACGATCCTTCTTGTTGTTATGCCGTGGTCTTAATCCAGGCCGGGCTTTGTTTGTTTAAAAATGCATTCAGTCCATTTTTCGCCTCATCTCCCTGGCGAACATGGGCAATATGCTGTGCGGTTTTAAGCAGCAGATCTTCAGTCAGGACCTGTTGATCGACCAGTTGAATCAGCTGTTTTGAGGCGTTTTGCGCTGCTGGTCCACCGAGTAAGAGCGCTTCCACAATCTCATCAATTTTGCTGTCGAGCTGTTCTGGTGCAGTCACTTCATGTGCCAGACCAATGGTTTTCGCCTGTTCAGCTGAGATTCGCTCAGCAGTCAGGAAATAACGTGACGCCTGACGGGCGCCAATCGCACGAATCACATACGGACTAATGGTCGAAGGGGCTAATCCTAAACGTACTTCAGACGTTGCAAACTTGGCATCAGTGCTGGCGATACAGATATCACAAGCGGATGCCAGTCCCATACCGCCGCCAAAAGCAATTCCATGGACACGGGCAATCGTCGGTTGTTTTAATGTCGCCAGACTTTGCAACATTTTTGCCAGTTTGAGAGCATCGGCTTCATTGTCTGCCTGTGAGGCCTGACCGGCCTGTTTCATCCAGTTCAGATCTGCACCCGCAGAGAAGCTTTTGCCTCGGCCTGCCAGAATCACCACGCGTACGTCATCACGCTGATTTAAAGACTGGAAACAGGCATGTAGCTCTTCAATGACCTGGGTATTAAACGCATTATGCAGTTCAGCCCGGTTAATCCAGACCGTTGCCACCTGATTCTGCTGTTCGAGCTGTAAAAATTGATAGTCCATTTTTGTCACCTCTTACATGCGGAACACGCCGAATTTGGTTGGCTGGATTGGTGCATTCATCGCTGCAGCCAGACTTAGGGCCAGGACTTCACGCGATTGCGCTGGATCAATGACACCGTCATCCCATAAACGCGCAGAAGCATAATAAGGATGGCCTTGGCGTTCATATTGGTCACGAATTGGCTGTTTAAACTGGTCTTCTTCTTCAGCTGACCAGGTTCCACCTTTTTGCTCAATCTGATCGCGTTTCAAAGTCGACAATACGCTAGAGGCCTGTTCACCGCCCATCACTGAAATACGCGAGTTTGGCCAGGTCCACATAAAGCGTGGCGAGTAAGCACGGCCACACATGCCATAGTTACCGGCACCAAAAGAACCGCCAATCACCAGAGTCAGTTTAGGCACATTGGCTGTCGCGACGGCCATCACCAGCTTGGCACCATTTTTAGCAATACCTTCATTTTCATACTGACGACCCACCATAAAGCCGGTGATGTTTTGCAGGAAGATCAGCGGAATATTGCGCTGGGTACATAGTTCAATAAAATGCGCGCCTTTTTGTGCAGACTCAGAAAATAAAATTCCATTGTTGGCAATAATTCCAACTGGCATTCCATAGAGCTTGGCAAAGCCAGTGACCAGGGTAGTCCCAAAGCGTGCCTTGAATTCGTCAAAGCGTGAACCGTCGACAATACGCGCAATCACTTCACGGATATCAAACGGTTTACGTGCATCGCTTGGCACAATGCCATACAGCTCTGAACTGTCAAAACGCGGTGCTTCAATTTCATCTGCAGTTTTATTTGGCTTTTTATTCAGGTTCGCCACAATGTTGCGGGCAATGGCAATTGCGTGTTCATCATTTTCTGCCAGATGATCGGCAACCCCAGATAAACGGGTATGTACATCACCACCACCTAAGTCTTCACTAGAAACCACTTCACCGGTTGCCGCTTTCACCAGAGGAGGGCCGCCGAGGAAAATCGTACCTTGATTACGCACAATAATGGTTTCATCTGACATCGCTGGCACATAAGCACCACCTGCCGTACAGCTACCCATTACCACTGCAATCTGGGCAATACCCAGACTCGACATACGTGCCTGATTGTAAAAGATACGACCGAAGTGATCACGATCCGGGAAGACTTCATCCTGTAAAGGTAAATAAGCACCGCCAGAATCGACCAGATAAATACATGGCAAATGATTCTGTTCGGCAATTTCCTGGGCACGTAAATGCTTTTTCACCGTAAGGGGATAATAAGTCCCGCCTTTGACTGTGGCATCATTGGCCACGATCATGCAGGTCACACCATTGACCTGACCCACACCAGCAACTACACCTGCTGCAGGAACATCATCCTGATAAACCTGATAGGCAGCCAGTTGACCGATTTCCAGAAAAGCCGTGCCTGGATCAATTAAATGATTAATCCGTTCACGCGGCAGTAATTTGCCGCGATCCAGATGTTTCTGGCGGGCATTTTCTCCGCCACCCAAGGCAATTTTTTCTACTTTCTGTTTAAGGTCATTCACCAGTTGCAGCATGGCAGCCTGGTTGGTCTTAAACTCTTCACTACGTATATTGATTTTGCTCTGTAACTGATTCATGACGAACATCCTTGTTTTATTCTAAGTGTTAATGTTTAGGCTGTTTCGTTGAAGAGCTCACGGCCAATGAGCATGCGGCGGATTTCGGAAGTTCCGGCGCCAATTTCATAGAGTTTGGCATCGCGCCATAAACGGCCTGCAGCAAATTCATTGATATAACCGTTCCCACCTAGGGTCTGAATGGTTTCACCCGCCATCCAGGTGGCTTTTTCAGCGGCATATAAAATGGCACTGGCAGCATCTTTACGCAGGCTACGGCTATGATCGGCCTTGTCACATTCAGCACCAACGGCATACACCAGGGCCTTACATGCCAGCCAGGTAGAGTACATGTCAGCAATTTTGCCTTGCATCAACTGGAATTCGCCCAGTGCCTGACCAAATTGTTTACGGTCATGAATATAAGGAATCACGGTATCCATGCAGGCATCCATAATGCCCAGTGGGCCAGCACTCAGAACCGCACGTTCATAGTCCAGACCACTCATCAGCACTTTAGTCCCATTGCCGACACCGCCAAGCACGTTTTCTTTCGGAACTTCGACATTGTCAAAAAATAGGGGATAAGTATTGGAACCGCGCATACCCAGTTTATCTAAATGGGTGCCGTGGCTAAAACCTGGCATATTTTTCTCAACCAGAAAAGCAGTCATGCCTTTGGCACCAGCTTGTAAATCGGTTTTGGCATAGACCACAAGTACATCAGCATCGCCGCCGTTGGTGATCCACATCTTGGAACCGTTGAGTAGATAATGATCACCTTTATCTTCAGCTTTCAGTTTCATGCTGACCACATCTGATCCGGCATTCGGCTCAGACATTGCTAATGCACCGACATATTCACCAGAAATCAGTTTTGGCAGATAACGCTGCTTTTGTTCTTCATTACCATTTCGCTTAATTTGGTTTACACATAGGTTAGAATGGGCGCCATAGGACAAACCAATGGATGCTGAAGCACGGGAAATTTCTTGCATGGCAATAATATGGGCCAGATACCCCAGATTGGTACCGCCATATTCCTCACTGACCGTTAAACCAAGTAGACCCATATCACCAAATTTTTTCCAGAGGTGAGCCGGGAATTCATTGTCACGGTCAACTTGCTGGGCAATTGGGGCAATTTCCTTGGCGCAAAATGCGGCCACTGAATCACGAAGCGCAATAAGAGTTTCATCCAAACCGAAATCTAAGCTTTGTAAATTCATTCTTCATCCATCCTGAGATTATATTTGTTGTGTCCAAAAGCATTTTTGTTGTGCTTGTTTTTTTAACATACAACGAAAAATTAAAAAAGTGAACCTATATTCACAAAATGATTTACAATTCATTTTATCTGGTTGAGAATAAGATTATGAGTTATAAAAGATCATCACTGATGCAGGAACGAATGGAACAAAATCGTTTGTCGATTTTACAGTCTGCTCGTGAACTGATTACTCAAGGGGGCTTTAAAGAGGCGTCGATTCAGGCGATTGCAGAACGCGCAGGCGTTTCTACAGGGCTGGTATATCGATATTTTGAAAACAAAAGCCAGATTTTGATTGAGGTTTTGTCGGCAGCGATTCAGCACGAAGTTGGAATTCTTGTTTCCATTGCCGGGTCGGATTTGTCGCCAAAACTGAAATTGCAAAAATCTGTTACAACTTTTGTGAAACGTGCCATGAATAGCCCCCAGTTGGCGTATTCACTTATGTTTGAACCGGTTGATCCGGAAATGGAACATGAGCGTTTTCGCAGTAAACAGCTGCTTAAACAAAGCATTAAGGAAATCCTGGCCGAAGGAAAGGTGAATGGAGAGTTCGAGTTTGAAGATTTAAATACGGCAGCTTTGGGCGTGGTTGGTGCCATGACCTTTGTCGTGATTGAACCTTTGAATCCGTCCCGTAATGTGATGTTTGATCAGAACTACAAGGATCACTTTGTCAAACAGATTGCCGATTTTTGTGTTAACGCAGTACATCGACAGGAGGGAAATTCAGCAGCATAGACACACAAAAACAGGCACATAGACAAGGTCGTCGTAGTCATAAAACAATTAGTAAAGTTGAAAATCAGAATTACAAAGAATCAAGGAGATCGATTCAATGACACAAGTACGGTTAAGCTATGCCTATGGAACCAGCAGCCAGCCTTTATTGGGCATGACGATTGGTGAAAAATTTGATCAAGCTTGCGAGCAGTATGCAGATCGCGATGCAGTTGTCAGCATGCATCAGAACATACGCCTGAGTTATCGGCAGCTACAGGATCAGGTCAATGCCTTTGCCTGTCAGCTGCTGAAATTGGGTATGCAAAAAGGTGACCGTCTGGCGATCTGGTCGCCGAACTGTGTGGAATGGACTATTACCCAGTTCGCAGCTTTCAAGGCAGGCATTATTCTGGTTAACCTGAATCCGGCCTATAAAAGCAATGAGCTGGAATATGTCCTGAATAAAGTGTCCTGTAAGGGACTGGTCATTGCATCGCAGTTTAAAACCACGGACTATCAGGAAATCCTGACCAAAATTGCGCCTGAATTAAAACAGGCTGAAAATAAATTACTGAATGCAGAGCGTCTCCCACATTTAAAGCATGTCATTAAAATTGATGAGCAGCAGCATACTGGCATTCATCGTTTTCAGGATTTAATGCCTACACCAAGTGCTCAAGAGCTGGAACAGCTGCAACAGATCTCCACTGATTTGCAGTTCGATGAAACCATTAATATCCAGTTTACGTCAGGCACTACAGGGAATCCTAAGGGTACAATGCTGACCCATAACAATATTTTAAATAATGGTTACTTTGTCGGTGAGGCGATTCACTTAAGTCCAGAAGACCGTGTCTGTATTTCTGTTCCGCTATTTCACTGCTTTGGCATGGTAATGGGCAATCTGGCCTGTATTACCCATGGTTCAGCCATGATTTATCCGTCTGCCGTATTTAATCCGCTGGAAACTCTAAAAGCCATTCAGCAGGAAAAATGTACGGCAGCTTATGGCGTACCGACCATGTTTATTGCTGTGCTGGAACATGAGCAGTTTGACGAGTTTGATCTATCCAGCCTACGTACCGGTATTATGGCGGGTAGCCCATGTCCGCAGGAAATTATGCAGCGTGTAATTGAACGCATGCATATGTCCGAAATTACCATTTGTTATGGCATGACTGAAACAGCACCAGTAAGTGCACAAAGTTCTACAGAAGACAGTGTTGAACGTCGTGTCAGTACAGTTGGCCGTGTCCATCCACATCTGGAAGTGAAAATTGTCGATGAAAATGGTAAGGTGGTGCCGCGCGGTCAATTGGGTGAACTGTGTGTGCGTGGTTATTCCGTGATGCTCGGTTATTGGGAAGATCAGGACAAGACTCAGGAAGTGATTGATGCAGCACGCTGGATGCATACCGGTGATATTGCTGAAATGGATGATGAAGGTTTTGTCAAAATCAAGGGTCGTATCAAGGATGTGGTCATTCGTGGCGGTGAAAACCTGTTCCCGAAAGAAATTGAAGATTTCCTTTACACCCATCCAGCGGTGTCAGATGTGCAGGTGATTGGCGTGCCAGACCATAAATATGGTGAAGAGCTTTGTGCCTGCATTATCCTGCATGAAAATGACCCATGTACCGAAGAAGCCATCCGTCAATATTGTGCTGAGCATATTTCTCACAATAAAGTGCCACGTTATGTGCGTTTTTTCCATGAATTCCCGATGACAGCTTCAGGTAAGGCACAGAAGTTCAAGTTGCGTGAATTTATGCGTGAAGAATTAAATTTAAAAGAGATTGCTTAAATTAATTAAAGCTAAGTTTAAATGGTAATTGATCAAATGACCTGGCGGCATGGATGCCGCCGTTTCATTGTATGGCAAGGATGCCATATCAATGAAACAGAGGGGTTTGGTTACTTTGCCCAGTCAAAGTAACGAAGAACCTGCACAATGGAAGAAGAATCCATCTTGCAAATTGAGGTCATGTATTTAGCAATTTCTTTAAATAGATAAAAATCTATTTCTATATAAATCAGAGTAAACAGATGGCAAAAAACTTTCACAGTGAAGTGGTGGTCGCCAGTTATGATGATCATATCCGTAAACTGATTCCTGGCTATGAACTGGTGCATCAACAGATTGAAGCAATACTCAGTACTGAGCTTCCAGAAACTGCACATATCTTAGTAGTAGGTTGCGGAACTGGTTATGAGCTATCTTATTTATTGCAGCAGCATCCCAACTGGACATTTACAGCAATTGATCCTTCCGCTGCGATGCTTGAGCAGGCAAGGAAGCATCTGGCTTCTATTGGAGCTGAACAACGAGTTCAGTTTATACAGTGCACCACTCAGGAACTGAATCAGCAGGATACTTTCGATGCTGCACTCGCTATTTTAGTCACCCATTTTATTCCTGAACCTCAGAAATTTGATTTTTTTCAGGCTATCTATCAGAGCCTTAAAGCTGGCGGGATCGCGTTGACCTATGACCTGATGCAGCCAGAAGGTGAGAATGAATTAAAGGTGATGCAAAAAATGGCACAGCAAACCGGACTTAGTGTGCAGCAAAGCGAAAATATGCTGGCCAGATTGCAGCAGGACTTTTTTCTGATTTCAGCGGAAGATTCAAATGAACTTTTAACAAAAGTCGGATTTAAACAGCACAAAATTTATAGTCAAATCATGAATTATTATGGTTTTTTACTTAGAAAATAAAGATCATGAAACTTTATATGAATTTTAAAGTTTAAGAGAATAATCAAGGAAGTTTAAGAAGAATGTCAGCATATTATAGTTTGATCCAGCGCGAGCAGCATACAGATGGCAGTACTACTGCCTATTATCGTTCCAATATTCATGCTCAAGGTGCGTGGAATCCTCATGAACAGCACATGGCGCCAGCAACCGGTATTCTATGTGTTGAACTAGAACAGTTTCAGCCTAGATCAGAAATGCGCATTGGCCGGGTTGGACTGGATATTTTTGGGCTGATTGCATTTGGTGAATTTTCTATTACTACACGCATGATCCGTCCTGGCAAAACTATTGAACTGATTGAGGCGGAAATGTGTGCCAATGGAAAAACCTGTATCGTTGCTCGTGCCTGGAGGATGCTGACTTCGGATAGCCGGGCCATTGCAGGTATCGAAGATTTTCCGATTGAAAGCCCTGAGTTTTTACCGGTTTGGGAGGGTATGAGTTGCTGGCCGGGCGGTTATATTCAAAGTATTGAAACCCGTGCACATCCTGATCATCGTGCAGGCAAAGGCATTGTCTGGCTCAGAAATTCATTGGATATGGTAGAAGGACAACCGACTACAGATTTTAGTCGTTTACTCGGTATGGTCGATACCGCGAATGGCATTGTGCCACGTCAGGACCCGAATGCGGGCTGGGGATTCCCGAATCTAGATTTACAGATTCATATGTACCGTCTGCCGCAAGGTGAATGGCTGGGGCTGGAAGTGGTGCAACAGTATGGTGAAGATGGGATTGGTCTCACCAGCGGTGTGCTGCATGATATTCACGGGCCTTTCGGTCGCAGTGAACAGATTCTGACCTTACGAAAATTCTAAAACTGATTTAAAAGCAAAAGGATGAATTGATTCATCCTTTTTTTATTGGCATGCTGTGCGCAATGGTTCAGGAATATTGATGAATGCGGATTAGTATTATTGGGGCAGGGCGTGTGGCTTATCATCTTGCCCATGCATTGTCAGCACAACATGAAATTGTACAGATCTACAGCCGGACTCTGGATAAAGCACAGCAACTGGCTGATCAATTTAAAGCGCAAGCCATCGCTCAACCTGAAAATCTGAATCAGGATATAGACTTGATGATCATTGCCGTGAGTGATCAATCAATTGCTGAGGTCATCAGACAAGTCTATTTTTACTTGCAAGATGTGCTGATTGTCCATACTTCAGGCAGTTCTCACCTGAATGTTCTAGCAGATGTACATGCAAAGTCTGGCGTCTTTTATCCATTGCAAACCTTTAGTCTGGAACGTGAAATTGACTGGGAAAATACGCCTTTATTTATTGAAGCGTCTGAGCCAGAAGATCAAGAAATCTTAACTCATTTAGCAAATAGCCTAAGCAAACGAGTTTATCAATATAGTTCAGACCAACGTTTGAGCTTACATCTGGCTGCAGTGTTTGCCTGCAATTTTAGCAACTACTGTTATGACATGGCCAAGCAGATTGTGGATGCACAGCAGGTAGACTTTAGCCTGCTTTATCCATTGATTCTGGAAACAGCCAATAAAGCGACGAAAAATGATCCTCGTCAGGGGCAGACTGGACCTGCGATGCGTGGTGATCAGAATATTCTGAATATGCATCAGCAGATGCTAGAGCAATCTGAACGACAAGACTTGGCAGATGTATATAAATTATTCAGTCAGCAGATTTTAGAACGCCATAAGAGCTAATAAAAAAGCGCTGAATAATCAGCGCTTTTTAGACTTATAGATATTAAGAAATTTTCTTAAAGATAAAGTCATTAATCTTGTGGCCAGCTTCGATTCCGCGACGCTCAAACTTGGTTTGTGGACGCCATTCAGGGCGAGGGTAGCTGTTGCCTTTACCCGCCAGATTTTCTAAACGTGGACGTTCTTCCAGAACTTCCAGCATCCACTCAGCATACGGTTCCCAGTCTGTTGCAGCATGGAAAGTACCGCCAAGTTCCAGCTTTTGCTCAACCAATGGCATGCGGTCATGAGATACAAAACGGCGTTTAAAGTGACGTTTTTTCTGCCATGGGTCAGGGAAGTACAACTGAACGGTGTTGATGCTATTGTCCGGCATTTCACGAAGTACCTGAATCGCATCAGCATCCAGTACACGTAAGTTCGTCACGCCAGCCATACCTGCTTCATACACGCACTGCGCAATACCCGGTACATGCACTTCGATTCCGACAAAGTTACGCTCTGGATTCGCTTTCGCCATGAGAACCAGAGAGCGGCCCATACCAAAACCGATTTCGACAGTCAGCGGACGTTCAGGGTGTTCAAAATGCTGACGCAAATCACCTACCGGATATTCCAAAATTAAGTGACCATATTGTTCAAGCGCAGTACGTTGAGAGGTATTTAATGGCGCTGAGCGGCGCATAAACGTCACAATTTCACGGTGCTCGCTTAAATTGTCCAGCTCCACGACTTGCTGGTCTAATTGATCGTTCGACATAATTTTGGCAAATCTAAAAATTCAGAATGCGGTATTTTAAGTCCTGAGCGGTGCAAGTCAAACTTTTCTCGGTATTTCTCCATAAAATCGAGCCAGAGATCTCAGACAAAATAAAAGAGCCAGCCGGCTCTTTTATAAATCGGGCTTGATATCAGGTACTAAAACGGTCGATCAAAGTACTGCTGGCTTCGTTTAAGCCAATCACAGTCACGTCTATGCCTTGGGCTTTAAACTTCTGGATGACGTTATTGAGCATATTTACTGAAGTCACATCCCAGATATGTGCATGTGTCAGATCCAGCTCAACATGATCCAGTTTTTCTTTAAAATCAAAAAATTGGTAGAACTTTTCTGTACTACTGAAAAAGATCTGACCAGAAATTATATAGCTACGTGAATTAGGCTTATGCAAATAAGTCGAGACATGTACAGTTCTTTCCAGCTTATTAATAAAGAACAGAGCAGAGAGCAATACACCGACAAATACACCGAGCGCCAGATTATGAGTAGCAAGCACGACAATTATCACAGCAATCATCACGGTATTAAATTCTAGCGGATGCTTGCCGAATTGTTTGATTGCACCCCACTGGAAGGTGGTAAATGACACCATAATCATAATGGCTACCAGCGCCGCCATAGGAATATAAGCCAGCCAGTCTTTCAGGAAGACCACCAGACACAGCAAAAACACCCCAGCCACCAAAGTGGATAAACGGGTACGTGCACCTGAAGAGACATTGATAATTGATTGGCCAATCATGGCACAACCGGCCATACCACCCATAAAACCGCTGACAATATTGGCCATACCCTGACCACGACATTCCTGATGCCGGTCGCCTTCAGTTCCAGTCACTTCATCAATCACTGTAGTGGTCATCATGCTTTCAAGCAGACCCACAGTGGCCAAAGTAAAGGAATAAGGTAGGATAATCTGCAAAGTTTCCAGATTCAGTGGAATTTCTGGAAGAAGAAAGACGGGTAAGGTATCTGGAAACTGTCCCAGATCGCTCACAGTACGCATATCTGCACCAAGCACTAACGCAAGTGCGCTCAGCACGACGATACAGATCAGAGGCGATGGAATCGCTTTACCAATTTTAGGGATATAAGGAAACAGATAAATAATTGCCAGACCAATCGCAATAAACAGATAACCGGTGCTATCCATCCGGTTAATTTCCGGGATTTGTGCCACAAAAATTAGGATCGCGAGAGCATTCAAGAAACCATATACCACAGCCTGCGACACAAAACGCATCAGCTTGGCAACTTTAAAAAAGCCCGCAATCACCTGAATAATCCCGGTCAGAATTGTGGCTGCAAGCAGGTATTGCAAGCCATGATCCTTGACCAGCGTAATCATCAATAGTGCCATTGCACCTGTAGCCGCAGAAATCATGGCAGGACGACCACCGAAAAAGGCAATGGACACGGCAATACAGAAAGAGGCATATAAGCCGACTTGCGGATCGACACCGGCAATCGCAGAAAAGGCAATAGATTCAGGAATCAGGGCGAGTCCAACCACCAAACCTGCCAGTACATCAGTCCGGATATTGGAAAACCATTCTTCTTTTTTCAGGTTAATCACGAAATATCATCTAAATTTTGAGAAACTGCGTATCTTAAACAGATACAGATAAAAATCTACACAAGATTGACTTGCAAAAGCCTGTAAATTCCTCAATATTGAATATGTAACTGTGCTGAATCACAGTTACGCTTTTTTGCAATTTACAGGTTTGATCACTTGAAAGTTTGTCAGAAGCGATTTAAAACATTGAGAAGTGTATAACAAGGATCAGAAATGAAGCTTTACTATTCGCCAGGCGCGTGCTCTTTGGCAGCTCATATTATTTTAAATGAAATTAATGTCGATTTTGATTTGGAACGTGTTGACTTAAAAACCCATAAAACAGAAAAAGGTGCAGATTATTACGAAATTAACCCAAAGGGTTATGTACCAGCATTAGAAATTAATCCGGGTTTAATTCTTACAGAAAATGTTGCAATTTTACCGTTTCTTGCTCAACACGATCCAAAACAAGATCTGATTCCACCTTCTGGCATGGGACGTGCCAAAGTGCTGGAGTGGTTAGGTTATCTCAACTCAGAGTTACATGATGCTTATGCTGTATTCTTCACTGGAAAATTATCAGATGAAGCCAAAGAAAAAGCATATGCAGAAATTGACCGTTTATTGAGTTATATCGATAAGGCGATTGGTGAATCGGACAATGATTATCTGGTCGATGATAATTTCGGTCCGGCAGATGCTTACCTGTTTGTTCTCACCAACTGGTCGAACCAGATTGAACATGATCTGAGTCCATATAAAAATATTATTCATATCCGTAATAAGGTTGCAGAACGTCAGTCTGTACAGATTGCAATGCGTGATGAAGGTTTGATTCCTTAATCTCAAAATTTTGAAAAAGCGCCATAAGGCGCTTTTTTATTGCTTCCAAAGTGATTATTGATATTTAGTCAATAATGATTTGCAAAATCACTGCTTTTTAGCAATAAGCAGAGTCTATATAGTGCCTGCATAAATTTTTGGTTTCAGGTTCTTTCCATGAAAAATATTTTATTAATTAATGGCGCAAAAGCTTTTGCCCACTCAAGTGGTCAGTTAAATGATACTTTGGCCGAATTGGCTCAAGAAGTATTAACAAAGCTGGGGCATCAGGTTCAGGTAACTCGTGCTGACAATAAATATGATGCAAAAGCAGAAGTAGAAAAATACCTTTGGGCAGATACGGTCATTTACCAAATGCCAGGCTGGTGGATGGGTGCGCCGTGGCCAGTGAAAAAGTATATTGATGATGTTTTTACCGAAGGGCATGGCAGCCTGTATGCAAATGATGGTCGCTCACGTTCAGATGCTTCAAAAAAATATGGCTCAGGTGGCCTGATTCACGATAAAAACTATATGTTATCTCTTACCTGGAATGCACCGATGGATGCGTTTACAGATACCGAGCAGTTTTTTCATGGCGTGGGTGTAGATGGCGTTTACCTACCTTTTCATAAAGCCAACCAATTCCTGGGGATGCAGGCTTTACCGACATTTATTGTGAATGATGTAATTAAAGCCCCTGAAGTTGAAGCGTATATCGCACAGTATCGTGAACATTTAACTCAAATTTTTGCTTAATCAGGAGATATGACCATGCTAACCGTTATTGCTGAAATCATCTGTCATTCGGAACAAGATCTGAAAACAGTGCTGGATTCATTTAACAACATCCGCGCACAGGTATTACAAGAGCCAGGCTGTCATCTTTATGATGTCTATATTGATCATCCAGAGATTGAGAGCCGATTACAGACCAAAGTGCCTTTTTCAATCATGATGTTTGAAAAATGGGAAAGCATCCAGCATCTGGAAACCCACATGCATAGTGTAAATATGCAGCAGCATGCTAAGGCCACTAAAGGTGCGGTTGCGAGTGTAAAGATTCGAATTTTAGAAGCACTTTAAGCTGTAATTCTCAGTTTGAAAGAGTTTGTAATATTTAATTTTATTCGAACTCTTGTGGCTGATTAAATTGAACCTGTTCAAGTTTCAGTGCGTAGCGGTGTTTTAAGGTGGACCATTGAACTTTGGCAGGTTGCGTCTGTTCTGCAAATTCATTTTCATCTGTTGTAGTTTTTAGCTTGCCTGTTAAAAAGTTAATGCTTCGTGCTGTACTCTCACCCGAGGCACGGTGAAAATCATCTACATCATAGCCAATCAATTTAAAAGCATTATCTTGGTATCGAAAGGTATAAGTATAATTGGTGACATACCATGAACCACAGCTTAGCCAGTAGTGTAAATGAACCCGAAGTACACCTTTTTGAATGCTTAAGGCTTCGGATTCACCAAGTGGATCAGTGAGGCAAGGCGACTCTACATCACCTTCGGTTGGCAAAGTAGTATTGCTAGCTGCAAGCTGATAACCATTTGCCTGCTTGAATAAAATCAAAAGTTTTCGTTTGTTGGTATTTAGAACATGATTACCTACACCTGCATTTGCAACAAAGTTTTCGGGATTAGTATCTTCAATAATCAGGGCAATATCCGCTTGACCGTCCTGATTTAAATCGCCTTGCGCTTTTTCTAGAACTTTCCAGTTTTTCGGAATAAAAGATTGATAGCTTGATTTGGAAGAACTACCTGTCTGAGGTTTCGCACAAGCACTTTGTGTAAATGCTAGACACAGCAGGGTGCTAAATAGGAAAGGCAGTTTGATCTGATAAAGCATCGGTTTAAATTCCTTTTATTTATAATTTTATTGATGATCAAAGCTGAGTGATAAGTTTAGCAAAATAGGTTAACTCATCTCTTTGAATATTGGATAGATATTTATGGTGAACTTTAAAGCTTTTTTATAAATTCAACTATGGATTTGAAGTTCCTATTCGAATTAATCCGAACCAAGACGTGAACTTTTAATATTTAATTTTCAAAGTTGACCGGGGTATTGGGTATCTAAATTTAAAAGTCCAGGAGTTTGCTGGAAACTCCTGAACAGATCGACATGATTTAAATAATTTTTTGGGCCTCTAGCCTCGATTATTATTTAAAGAAATAACCGGTTTCAGGTGAGCTGGCATTGGCCATGCGTTTGCGTGGCATACGACCGGCCAGGAATGCTTCACGACCCGCTTCAACCGCCTTACGCATCGCAGAGGCCATCAAGACCGGATTTTGTGCAGCAGCAATCGCAGTATTCATCAGTACGCCGTCACAGCCGAGTTCCATGGCAATCGCTGCATCACTGGCAGTACCGACACCCGCATCAACCAGCACAGGCACTTTGGCATTTTCTTTAATAATCGAAATCGTGTGTGGATTCAGAATCCCCAGACCAGAACCGATCAGGCTACCCAAAGGCATGATTGCTACGCAGCCCATACTTTCCAGTTCTTGTGCCACGATCGGATCATCTGAGGTATAGACCATGATTTCAAAACCGTCATCAATCAGGGTACGCGCTGCTTTCAAAGTTTCGGTAATATTTGGATAAAGAGTCTTTTCATCACCCAGAACTTCCAGTTTTACCAGGTTATGACCATCCAGCAGTTCACGTGCCAGCATACAGGTGCGTATTGCGCTATTGGCATCAAAACAGCCCGCAGTATTTGGTAAAATGGTGTATTTTTCTGGTGGAACCACTGAAAGCAGGTTCGGTTGGTCTGGATGCTGACCAATATTCACCCGGCGAATAGCAACCGTTACAATTTCTGCACCACTGGCCTGAATGGCCTGATCTGTTTCATTTAAATCTTTATATTTGCCTGTGCCTACTAAAAGACGAGACTGGAATTGGCGTGAACCGATCTGTAATAAATCTTGCATAATTGTTCCAAGTGTTATTAGCCGCCACCGACTGCGTGAATAATTTCTATTTTGTCCGCTTCGCAAATGGGCGTTTCACCCAATCTGCTTTTAGAAATAATCATTTCATTGACCTCAACTGCAAAGCGCTTACCCTCAAGCGCCAGACTTTGAACCAGTTCCAGCAGGTTCTTGCATTGAGTTTCTTGTTGTTCGCCATTGATATACACCAGCATCTTGGCAACCCTCCATGATTATTGATTAAAGCATCAGACCTATTTGAGGTATTTTACGGCATTCCAGGCCAGAATTAACCAGCCAGCAATCATTAAGGCACCACCAATTGGTGTAATTGCACCTAAACCGCGCGGTAGACCCAGTGCCATGACATAGAGTGAGCCACAGAACAGGAAAATCCCCGCCTGGATCAGGAGAAAACTCCATTTGATTGGCAATTCAGGAATCACTCGGCTGATCACTGCCAGAATAAGTAAGCCAAGAGCATGGTAGAAGAAATAATCTGTGGCCGTTTGCCACCAGGTCAACTGTGCTTCAGTCGCTCGAGTCTTTAAACCATGGGCACCAAATGCGCCGAGCATGACTGCAAGCGCAAGATTCAGTGCTGAAATCGCAATCCACATTTGAATTGACCTTCCCAATAAAGTTTGCGCTTAACCTTAGCATAAAAGCTAAGGCTGAAACACGGCATTAAAAGACAAAAAAAGCCTTCATATATGAAGGCTTTTTCTTAAGATTAGTAGTCTATTAATTCAATACATCAGTTTGAAGACATTGCTACTTTAATCTTTTCCATTGCATTCTTTTCAAGCTGACGGATACGTTCGGCGGAAACATTATATTCAGCTGCCAGTTCATGCAAGGTTGATTTTTCATCATCCAGCCAGCGACGCTGCAAGATATTACGGGAACGGTCATCTAACTGTTCCATCGCTTCATGCAGGGCAGAGGTGCTTTGTTCCTCATAGTCTTCATTTTCAATCAGACGTGCCGGGTCATAACGGTTGTCTTCCAGATATAGTGCTGGAGCAACGTGAGTTGAATTTTCGTCATCATCGTCACCTGATGCTTCAAATGCTGCATCATAAGCCGTCAATCGGCCTTCCATTTCCAACACCTGTTCTGGTGTTACATTCAGGTCATTGGCAATCGACTGAGCTTCTTCAAGCGTTAACTTTTTAGAAGACTTTTTCAGACTACGTAAATTGAAGAACAGTTTACGCTGCGCTTTAGTGGTCGCAATTTTGACAATACGCCAGTTACGAATTACATATTCATGAATTTCAGCTTTGATCCAGTGCACCGCAAATGACACCAGACGTACGCCCATACTCGGGTCAAAACGCTTAACGGCTTTCATCAGGCCAAGGTTGCCTTCCTGGATCAAGTCACCTTGAGGCAGGCCATAACCTGCATAACTACGTGCAATATGTACCACGAAACGCAAATGAGACATGACCAGCATTTTTGCTGCGTCCAGGTCCTGGTCGTAGTAATAGCGTTCGGCCAACTCTTTTTCTTGTTCGGCCGTCAAAATAGGAATTTGATTGACAGTGCTAATATAAGCACCAAGATTGACACCTGGCGCCGATAATGACAGGGGCATCAATTGATTGCGGCTGTCACTCATGTGTTCTCCTTGAAGTGCGGGGGATTTAACCCTTAACTAGGTTTTATCTTAATCCAAACTCTCCTCAAATAATGGATATTTGGGTAGAGAAATGTAAACTTTTATACGAGTATGGAGAGCATCCAGTTTAATTGAAAATTTTTAAGATTCAATCAGGTAGTGATACTCGGTCGTAGAAATCTGTTGAGATTCGCATTTTAACTGATGCATTTGGCAATACCGTGTAACATCAGTTTGACTATATGGATCTGATGACTTTAACAAGAATGTTTTGCCCTGATCTGCTTTTAATGCACGCTTTAACATCAGGAGCGGCATCGGACAGGGTTTACCCATGGCATCAATAATATGCGCTTGACCGTGGTTATCACTCATTTCCGTTTTATTCATATCGCAAAAAAGGCTATAAATATTAGCAAATAGGATGCCAAAACCCAACTATTTAGCTAAAAAGTTACATGAAATAATATATATAATTTTTCTGATATATATTGTGAAAAAAATAACTAAATCAAAAGGAACAAAGCTAAAAAATATCTATTAATTGTCATAAACCCATGTTAAGCTCGTTGCGTATTTAGGATTTCAGATAAACAAATTGATTGTTTTTCGCCCTATACACAATGGATGTAACCGGGATTTTGTTAATAGTTTTACAGAATGATTACAAGCTTAAAAATAATATTTTCAAACTTGTTTGCTCTGCTGTTTGCAACACCGGGTGGTCCTTTTTTTAGTATCAATGAGGATTAACTTATGACAGCTGCTCGTGAACAAGGCGTAGTTAAATGGTTCAACGACACTAAAGGCTTCGGCTTTATTCAACGCAACGGCGGTGATGACGTATTCGTTCATTTCCGTGCAATCCAAGGCGAAGGCCACCGTTCACTTCGTGACGGCCAACGTGTTGAATTCAGTGTAGTTAAAGGCCAAAAAGGCTTCCAAGCTGAAGAAGTTCAACCATTAGACTAATCTTCGGATTAAGCTAATAAACGCCCCAATATAAATTGGGGCGTTTTTTGTTTATACTATTCCATCTTAGTGATTATCAAATTAGAGCAGCGCTTTATGTCATCTGGTTTTGAAACCTTAAATTTACATCCCCAACTGAAAAAGGCAATTGATGCTTTAGGCTTTACTTCCATGACGCCGATTCAGCAGAAGGTTTTAAAATTCACCTTGGCAGGACATGATGCTATTGGTCGTGCACAAACGGGTACGGGTAAAACAGCCGCATTCCTGATTAGCGTGATTAATGACTTGCTGAATAATCCGGTAAAAGAACAGCGTTATCGTGGTGAACCGCGTGCTCTGATTTTGGCACCGACTCGTGAGCTGGCATTACAGATTGAAAGCGATGCACATGAGCTGACCAAGTTTACTGACCTGAGTGTCGTAACACTTCTAGGTGGTGTAGATTTTGACAAGCAGAAAGCTCAATTGGATAAAGCGCCAGTGGATATCATGGTTGCTACTCCAGGGCGTCTGATTGATTTTGTCGAGCAAAAAGAAGTCTGGCTAGACCAGATTGAATTCCTGGTGATTGATGAAGCTGACCGTCTACTGGATATGGGTTTTATTCCATCAGTAAAACGTATTGTGCGTTTCTCGCCACGCAAAGAGCAGCGTCAGACGCTGATGTTCTCTGCAACTTTTAGCTATGATGTCTTGAATCTGGCACAGCAATGGTTATTTGAACCGGTCACTGTCGAAATTGAGCCAGAGAAAAAAACCAATGCCGACGTAGAACAGCGTGTGTATATGGTGGCGAAAGCAGACAAATATAAGTTGCTGCAAGACATTCTGCGTGATGAGCCGATTGAAAAGGTCATGATTTTCGCTAACCGTCGTGATCAGGTACGTAAGCTATATGATCATTTAAAACGTGATGGTTATAAGGTGGTAATGCTGTCAGGTGAAATTGCCCAAGACAAACGCTTAAAAATGTTAGACCAGTTCAAAAATGGTAAACATAACATCATGATTGCGACAGACGTTGCCGGTCGTGGTATTCATGTGGATGGCGTATCTCATGTGATTAACTTCACTTTACCTGAACAGTCCGATGATTATGTACACCGTATTGGTCGTACCGGTCGTGCGGGAACGCGTGGTGTAAGTATCAGTTTCCTGGCGGAAGATGATGCGTTCTATTTGCCAGAGATTGAAAAAGCGATTGGACAAAAATTACCGCTGACCCGTTTGGAAGGCTATTGCTAATCTAAACTGCAAAAAAACCGCTCTTAAAGAGCGGTTTTTTATTACTGCACATGTTGAAGCTTATTTTGCTTCACAGCGGAACGTTAAAACAGTCTGATAATCATCATTCTGGTTCAATCCGGTGTTGGTGCCGGCAATATTGCCTAATACAGTCGCAGCAGCCTGAATCATTTGTCCGGTCTGTTCATCGACTACACCTTTTAGTGCACCATTATAAGAAGTTTTTTCATCCAGAATAATCGCAGTTGCTTTGGAGCCACAGGTTTTGCTGGCGGCATTCACTGCATTATTTTTAGAGGTTAACTGGTTTTTACCTAATCCTGTTACTTCAAACTGATTATTTTCCTTTTGAACCGCCACTGAAGTCGGGTTAGATGCACAGGCAGTTAAAAGTAGAGCTGAAGCTGCTAATCCGCTGATCGCAATTGTTTTTTTCATCATAAAATCTCGCTTGAAAACAGAACTGGGAATATTGAAACACAGTAAAAAGCACAGAATTAGGAGCTGTTGTATAAGTTTGGCAATTTTTGATGTTGCTCTATGAGAGAAAAGTGAATGAAAGAGACCTTTTATTGATTCCATAGAAAATATTGTAATCTTCCTTAAATATTTTCAAGGTAGAGGTATTTGCAAGTTTCTAGAGTATTACTAGTGTAATATGCTAATCTTGACCGTAGTTTTTAAGTTATAGATCTATAAAGCAATGACGGAATCTGTGGTCGACATCGTTCATCAAAATATTCACCAACGTCAATCAATAGGACATTTGCTGGCACCTGCGCCGAATGCAGAACAGTTAGAAATGGCATTTAAAGCTGCTTTGACAGCACCGGATCATCACCGGTTAAAACCTACCACTTTTGTGATCATCCCGGATGCGCAACGTGAAGCATTTGGTGAACTGTTATCGCAAGCACTGATAGATCTGGGTCAAACTGAATCAGCTCAGATTGAACGGGTCAAGAATCATCCTTTTCGTGCACCTTTGCTGGTACTGGCATTAACCCGTTTGCAGGATCATCCGAAAGTGCCACATTTTGAGCAGATTTTGAGTTCAGGTGCCGCTATTCAAAACTTCTTGCTGTCTTTGCAGGCTCAAGGTTTTTCAACTATGTGGCGTAGTGGCGCAGTAGTAGAATCAAAATTTTTCAAGCAGTCGCTCGGCATTGGTAAGGATGATCTGGTTTCTGGCATTATCTATATCGGTACGGCGGCAAAAGCGATTGCACCACGTGCTGAAATCCAGACCCAGAATTATGTAAGTTATTGGAATCAAAACTAAGGCATTTCAAGACACAGGATATTAGAAAATAAGATGTCAGAATTAAATTTTACCGATTTGATTGAACCGATGGCGGTTAACCAGAATACGGCTTTAAGAATTACAGTTTTAGGCGGTGGTAGTTTTGGTACTGCGATGGCCAATACCGCGGTTCGAAATGGCTGCGATACCATGATCTGGATTCGTGATCCGGAAGTAGCTGAAGATATTAATGTAACACATATCAATAAACGCTATTTACCGGATTTTAAGCTGGAAGAAAATCTGCTTGCTGTGTCCGATCTGGAGAAGGCTGTTCGTGATCGCGATATTATTCTAGTCGCGATTCCAAGTCATTCTTTTCGTGATGTGTTGCAGCAGATCAAGCCTTTTATCACATCTCAAGCCGTGATTTCCCTGACAAAAGGGATTGAGGCCAATACCTTCAGCTTTATGAGTGACATCATTCGTGAAGAACTACCGGAAGTGCCTTATGGTGTGCTGTCTGGTCCAAACCTGGCCAAAGAAATTGTCGCAGGTCAGCCGGCAGGTACGGTGATTGCCAGTGAATCTGAACTGGTACGTTATGCAGTGCAACAGGCACTCCATAGTGCATTATTCCGTGTTTTTGCCAGTGATGATGTACATGGCGTAGAACTGGGCGGTGCGCTGAAAAATATTTATGCGGTCGCGATGGGGATGGCGGCTGCCTATAATGTTGGTGAGAATACCAAGAGTATGATTCTGACCCGTGCTCTAGCGGAAATGAGTCGGTTTGCAGTCAAGCTGGGTGCAAATCCGCTAACTTTCTTGGGGCTTTCTGGTGTAGGTGATCTATTTGCCACTTGTAACAGTCCGCTGAGTCGTAACTATCAGGTTGGTTATGCATTAGGTAAGGGTAAAACCCTAGAGCAGGCGACGACTGAACTGGGGCAGACGGCAGAAGGGATTAACACGATTGTGCAGGTAAAAGCACGCTCAGAAGAGCTGGATGTGTATATGCCGATTACAACTGCTTTGTATGAAGTGATCTTTGAAGGAGCGTCGCCGCTGACGATCGCTCTATCCTTGATGAAAAATGGTCATCGCAGTGATGTCGAATTTGTCTTGCCACATCATCAAGTCTGATCTATAACACAGGAAGCGCGATGATTATGATGCTGACTGATGATCGTAGTGACCAAATAAATAGGGAAATAAGATGCAACTGACTTTAGTGCGACATGGCGAAGCCGCGCCACCAGTGAATGGGAATGATACCAAGCGTCCCCTAACGGAGCGCGGGCATCAACAGGCGGAACAGACAGCACAGTATTTAAAGGACATCATTAAACCGGAAGTGTTTGTGGTCAGTCCTTTATTGCGTGCGCAGGAAACTCTGGCGCATTTACAGCACTATTTTAAAGATGTACCCGTGGTGATCTGTAATACTATCAAGCCTGATGATGATGCTAAAGTTGCAGTTGAATGGTTGTCACAACTGCCGTATGAGTCCATTGCGGTGGTTTGTCATATGAATGTTGTGGCGCATATTGCCTCTATTCTGTTGACTGAGTCTTTTCATCCATTCCATTTATCAGAAGCACGTATTTATGATCAGGCCGTGATTGCACCAGGTCTATCAACACAAGTTAAAAGCTTTATTCCAACAGTATAAAAACCAATTAAAACGGTAGAACACAATCGATGTTGTATTTATGGATGCCGGAAGCCAATGGGGTTTGGCAATGGTCAAAGGGGGAGTTCTGGAACACTGCTGCAACACTCGAGCAGCTGATTCAGGATATTCAGGCCTATCATGGTGAAGAGGCGACGGTCTTTTTTCCAAGTCGTCATGTGCAGATTTTGCAGCAGACCTTGCCTAAGAGCCAATACAAGAAAATGGGCAATGATGGCATCAAATATCTGTTAGAAGAATATGTGGTACTGCCTGTCGATACGATGAAAGTGCTGCATCATTTTCAGCAGCCTGACCAGATCAGTATTATGGGGATTGCAAATTCTACAGTTGAAACTTTGCAGCATGCCCTGAATCTGATTCCTGTTAAAGTCACTGCATTATTGCCAGACTTTCTGGTCTTACCAGTACCTGAACATGCGCAGCAGCGCGTTATTGCACAAATTGGTGGGCATCTGCTGGTACGTGAAGCTGAATATATTGGCCAGTCAGTGGATGATTTGAGCCTTTATCTGGATTTTCAGCCCAAAGATCTGGAATATCAGGTTAGCAATCTCAGCCCTGAACAAATGAGCAGTTTAGAAGCGGTAGCAACACGTGAACAATTAAACTCGTTCCAATATACGTTGCCAATGCTAAAAAAACCGAAACAGCATCCATTTAATATCCTGCCAAAGGGTAAATCGGATAATACTGTTTCCGGTTACTGGAAAGCCTGTGCGGCGGTTTTTCTTGGGATTTTAGTACTACAGTTTACTTATGATGCGGTGCGCTGGTATCAATATAAAAAAGTCGCCAATACCACTGCGATGCAGGCGATTGACCAGTTTAAATATTGGTTCGGACAAAATTATCCGGTCACTGAGCAGAATATTAAAAGTCAGTTTGAAGCCCAGCTTCGTCAAAGTCAGACTGCGGATACTCAGGCTTTGCAGCTCATTAGCCGAGTCGGGCCGGTGTTGATGCAAAACCAGATTGTGGCACAGCGTGTCAATTATGATCCGTCTGGATTGAGTCTGCAGTTACAGTCCAATTCATCTGAAAGTTTAAATACTTTGACCAAGCAACTGGGGCAGCAGGGCTTTAAAGTAGAATTGGGGAATATACAGGCGAATGGAACAGGCGCCGTAGGACTGGTGAAAATACAATAATGAAAGCTATTGAAACCTTACAGAACCGCATGGATCTGCAAATTGAAAAACTGACCGATTATCTGGATCGTTTGTCAGCACGTGAACGCATTCTGGTAATCTTTACCACAATCTTTGTGCTGGTGACCGCTGTTGCGAGTGCACTCTGGGCAATGCATCAGGCAGCAGATACCCAGCAGAAACGTTTAAATGATCTAAAAGATACGCTGGTCTGGATGCAAAGCAATGCTGTTACTATGAAGCCGGCAGGAGACTTGCAATTAGATGCAGCAGAAAAAGTGCAGCGTATTGCTCAGCAACAAGGGCTGTCGGTCGCATCACAGCAAATGGATGGAAAAATTCAGTTGATGCTGTCTCATGAAAATTATTCTGTGCTGGCCAACTTCCTGACACAGTTGGCACAAATGGGGCTAAGTATCGAGAAAATGGAACTAAATAATGAAGCAGGGCAGATTAAATTAACAGCGACTGTGCAATAACTGGTAAAAATAAAGATTTGCAAAGCATGGTTTTTTTGTCAGCCTATGCCTATAATATGCCGACTTAAAAAGCAGTAGACTTTTCTAGATATGTTGTATTCTCTAGCCCGCCCTTTGTTGTTTTCTTTAGCACCAGAGCGTGCACATGAGCTGACACTATCACTATTAAAATCATCCCATAAAATGGGCATGATGCGTCAAAATGTTGCTGTGAAACCTGTGACCTGTATGGGAATCGAATTTCCTAATCCGGTCGGTCTTGCAGCAGGGTTAGATAAAAATGGTGCCTATATTGATGCCTTGGCCAGTCAAGGCTTTGGTTTTATTGAAATTGGTACCATTACTCCACGCCCGCAACCTGGTAATCCTCATCCACGTTTATTCCGTCTTCCGAAAGCCAAAGCGATTATTAACCGTATGGGTTTTAATAATGATGGTGTGGACAAACTGATTGAAAACGTTAAAGCTGCAAAATTTAAAGGTGTACTGGGAATCAATATCGGTAAAAACGCTGATACTCCGGTAGAAAAAGCAGTAGATGATTACCTTATTTGTTTAGAAAAAGTCTATAATTATGCTTCCTATATCACCGTTAATATTTCTTCTCCAAATACCAAGAACCTGCGCAGTTTACAAAGTGGCGATGCACTGACTGAATTGCTGGAAACGCTAAAGAATCGTCAGCTGGAACTGGCTCAGGAACATCAGCATTACGTTCCTCTGGTATTAAAAGTTGCACCGGATCTTGAAGCTGAAGATATTGCCTTTATTGCCAAGCAGTTATTGCAATACAAGATTGATGGTCTGATCGTGACCAATACCACATTGTCACGTGAAGGTGTGGAAGGTCTGGAGCATGCAGAAGAAGCGGGCGGTTTATCAGGCGCGCCAGTCTTTGAGAAAAGCACGGCATGTCTGGCTGCATTTGCAGAGGAATTAAAGGGACAAATTCCATTGATTGGTGTGGGTGGTATTCTTTCAGGTGCGGATGCGCTGGCCAAGAAAAAAGCTGGTGCAAGCCTTGTACAAGTCTATAGTGGCCTCATATATACTGGGCCGGAACTGGTTAAAGACTGTGTAGCCGCGCTTTAAATCCTATGAATGCCATTGATATCTTTCTACTGATTATCTTGCTCATTGGAGGGCTCAACGGTTTGCGCCAAGGATTTATTAAAGCCTTTGCGAACTTAGTGGGATGGATTTTTGCCTTGATTATTGCGGCGAAATATTCAACACTACTTGCGCCCTCAATGGTTGCTCTCAGTACAGATCCAGTGGTACAGAAGATTGCAGCCTTTGCCTTTATCGTTCTGATGATTGTGGTACTCACCTGGATTGTCACCTTTCTGCTCAACCGCATTTTAAAAACCCTGAAACTTGGTCCGCTGAATCGTCTTGCGGGGGGTGTTTTCGGCAGCCTGAAAGGTTTGCTGATTGTTCTGATTACCATGCAGGGGATTGGCCCTTGGGTGGAAAGTTCGCCGCACTGGAAGCAGTCCAAATTTATACAGGTCTTATTGCCATATGCGCCTTGGGCAACAGAGCTCTCCAAAGAAGCCGCAAATGGCGCCCTGCAACATATCAAGTCTGAAGGGGCACAGAAACCTTCAGATTCCTCATCTGAACCGGCATCCAAGGCCAAGAGTTCAGATGCGTCAACGAATAATCCTTTTTATTAATCCTAGCTTGTCTGCGAGGTTGCTATGTGTGGAGTAGTTGGTATAGCTGGTAAATCACCTGTTAACCAAATGTTGTTTGATGCATTAACGATGTTACAACATCGTGGACAAGATGCAGCTGGGATTGTGACTTGTCAGGAAGGCCGCCTGTTCCTGCGTAAAGATGTCGGTATGGTCCGTGATGTATTCCATACCCGTCATATGCGTGCTTTACAGGGTAATTATGGTATTGGTCATGTGCGTTACCCAACGGCGGGTACTTCAAGCAGTGCCGAAGCGCAACCATTCTACGTAAACTCACCTTATGGGATTACGCTGGCGCATAACGGTAACCTGACCAATGCTGAAGAAATTCATGATGACCTGTTTAAAACTGATCTGCGTCACATGAATACTGATTCAGATTCAGAAGTGCTACTAAACGTACTGGCGCACGAATTACAAAAACGTGGCAAGCTGGTACCTACCTCTGAAGATATTTTTCAGGCTGTAACGCGTGTACATGAGCGTTGTAAAGGTGGATATGCCGTTGTTGCGATGATTACCGGTCAAGGTCTGGTAGGCTTCCGTGATCCAAACGGTATCCGTCCATTAATTTACGGTTCGCGCGAAACAGAAAATGGTATGGAATATATCATTGCTTCTGAATCTGTAGCGATTACGGCACTAGGCTTTAAGGTTGAACGTGATATCGAACCAGGTGAAGCAGTTTTCATTGATTCTGACGGTAACTTCTTTACCCAGCAATGTGCAGCGAATCCAGAATATCGTCCATGTATTTTTGAATATGTGTACTTTGCTCGTCCAGATGCAACTATTGATGGGATCTCTGTGTATAAAGCCCGTTTGAAAATGGGTGAGAAACTGGCACAAAAAATCCTGCGCGAGTGGGGCGATGAGCATGACATCGATGTGGTGATTCCAATTCCGGATACTTCGCGTACTTCGGCATTAGAATTAGCCAATATGCTAGGCGTGAAATTCCGTGAAGGTTTCATGAAAAACCGTTATATCGGTCGTACCTTCATTATGCCAGGTCAGCAACTGCGTAAAAAATCAGTACGTCAAAAACTGAACCCGGTTGAGCTCGAGTTCCAGGGCAAAAACGTTCTACTGGTCGATGACTCGATTGTGCGTGGTACGACTTGTAATGAAATTATTCAGATGGCACGTGATGCGGGTGCGAAAAAAGTATTCTTCGCTTCTGCGGCACCTATGGTGAAATATCCAAACGTATACGGTATTGATATGCCGGCGAAATCTGAACTGATCGCTTCTGAACGCAGTGTAGAAGAAATCCGTGAAATCATTGGTGCTGACCGTCTGATTTTCCAAGATCTGGAAGACCTGAAAGATGCAGTACGTACCAAAAAAGTTCCTCATTTGCGTGAATTTGACTGTTCTGTATTTGATGGTGTGTATGTCGCAGGTGGAATCAATGCTGAATACCTCGATCAATTAGAGCAAAAACGCAGTGATGGCGCCAAAAAAGGCGACAATTTTATTGATGTGAATATTGATGCAGCATCAGTTGACCTGACCGGTGTACGCGAAGTCTAAGCAATTAAAATCATGATGAAAAAGCGGGAATTTCCCGCTTTTTTGTTTTATGATGTGCCCAAGGAAAGACCAGATCAGTTAGGGTGGTAGATTGAAAAGCGTAGGATATGCTTTGGTCAAAAACAAGAATATGCTATTGCTAGCCAGCTTTTGTCTGATTGCGATACTATTAACAGTTCTGATTATCAATACAGTGGTTGGCCTGTTTGTTTTCTATGCTGATCCTGGCCAGTCGATATGGTGGCATGTCCTTAGTCCTTATCTGGTAGCACTGGTTTTGTTCTTGATGATTATTTCGGTCATCTATGAATTTTATACGTTTCGTGCCGGCGGCTATTCTTTAGCCCAGCAAATGGGCGCGCGTCGACTGAACCAGATGGAAAGTATCCCGGAAGAAAGTGCTGCACTACGGATCAATACTCAACTGGCAGATACGTTCCTGATTGAACCGCCAGCTATGTATGTCCTGCCGAATGAAGTCGGGGTCAATGCGTTAACAGCGGGTTTCAGTCCACGTGATACCGCTATTATTCTGACTTGGGGTGCATTACAGACTCTAGATGAAATTGAACTTTATGGCTTGCTTAGCCATGAATTTAACAAGATTCTATCTGGTGAAACAGCTGAAAATACCCGCCTGAAAATTCTATATAGTAGTCTGACCACTTTTAGCCAATGGGGCAGCAAGATTGCGAAGTTGGGGTTTTATCGAAATGATGTACCTCGCGAAAATAAGTTTGAAACTTTCTATGTTTCAATCGGAGCAGTCATCTGGTTGATTGGCAGCTTGGGTATTTTGATCACGCGTTTTATTAAATATATTTCATTGGGCGGACGTACCTATAAAAATGATCAGAAAACCCGACGCCTGATTCAGAATGATGCCAATATTCAGACTTTATTGCGCATTCATGTGCATCATTCAGGTTCACAGATTTATAGTGAATATGCCGAATCCATTTCGCATATGTGTTTTGCCAATTCTTTAAGTCCACAGAACTGGCTGAATATTCATCCAAATATTAATCAGCGTATTTATGAATTAAATCCTGCCTTGATTCAGGATTTGCAGCTTGAAAATCTGAAGAAATTAAAAAATCAGCCTTTGTTTAGTCTGTTCCGTTCACTCGAAGATGTCGTGCCTGAAAGCACAGCAGTCTGGGAATCCCCACAGCCTTTGCCTTTATTGCGTTTGTCCCCAATTAGCTTCGCCATTAAAGATGCCATCAAGCCATTGAATCCTGAACTACGTGCCAATATGTCGCGTCCGGAACTGATTGAGCGTGCTTTGCAAACTTCGACCGGTTCACGTGAGGTGATGGTCGCGATTCTGATGATCCGGCAATATCGTGAGTTTATTCCAACCGAGGCAGAAGTCAGTCGTGCGATTATTGATTCATTATTAAATCTGGATGGACGGGTACATATCTCGATTTTCCAGCAAGCCTGTAAAAATATTGGTGGAATGCCAACCACGGTGGCACGGCAGTTTTTAATGAAGCTGGCAAGGATTATTCAGGAAGATGGTGAAATCGGTTTGCTGGATGCCTTATTGCTAGAACGGGTGAAGTATGAACTGAATTTGCTGCCGATGCATACACCGACGTCTTTAGATGAAGTCAAACCACAGATTGTACGTCTGATTGATGCCTTGCTGCATGTGCAGCAGATTAACAGCGATAATCAGCTAGAGGTTCGGGAAAAGATTTTAAATCGTATTCTTAGCCCAAGAGAACTTGATCTGTATAGTGAAATCTCAGATGAGCCGATTGATTTGGCTGAGATTTTAAATGATATTGCAGGATTGTTATTGCGTGATCGTCTGAGCATGTTAGGAATTGCAGAAGTTTGCCTCTGGAGCGACCGGATCATGACTCAGGATGAGCTGGATGTGATGGAGCTTTTATACTGGCGCTTGGGCTTTGAATCCAATGAAATTACCCAGCAAATGCTTAAGAAAAACAGCTTGATGATTATCTAGTATTTTTAAATTAATAAGATGTATTTAAGTCCAGTCTTTCCAGAACTGATCTATAAACAAACTTGCAGTAGAAAAAAAGTAATCTTATAAACTGATTTCTATTTTGAGTTAAAATGACTCAAGATAGAGAGTGAAAAGCTGGAAATAGTTCGGCAAAGAAAAGCGAATCCCGTTAAAATGTTCAACCTGAAATAGGTGATGAAGAAAAGATGATTGGGCATCAGCGTGACATACTGGCAACATTAGGAATCGATATCTGGATTCCCAAGGGCGACGTATGTCAGCAGCATCAGGTTTCGATCTGGCGTGATCAGGCCCCAGCAGAATTACATAGCGAAATCATCCTGCCACAACCGACTCAGATTGCTCCGGTAGAAAAAGCTCCTTTAATTGCGCCTGAGCCTGTTACAGTTGAAGCAAAAGCTGAAGTTAAAAGTGAAGTACCAGTAATTGTTGCATCAATTCAGGAACAGCGGGAAATTCTGCATATTCCGCCATTCAACTTGCAGGCTTTAAGCTTGGAACATTGCACGATTGTCATCGATGCCACAGAAATGACCGAGCAAACCCAGCATTTATGGAGCAATATCCAGCGTGCTCTGCAAAGTGAATTTTATGAACTGAACTGGCCCTTTCCTTGGGTGAATCTGCAAGATGGCCGGGGTGTTGAATCTTATATTCAGGGTTTTCTGGACATGATGAGCCTGGAAAAAAATATCATTTCCCTTGGCTCTATTCCGCATGTGACACATAATAAAATGATTCAACTGGCATCTTTACAGGAAATGCTGGATCAGCCCATACTTAAAAAACGCTTATGGCAGTTTATGCAAAACAGGCCAGAGAACTCAGAATAATATTGATGTGGAATAGGGACATATGAAACAAAAAGTGATTGTATTTAGCCAGATCGATCAGGATGTCCAGAAAAAACTCGAACAAAATTTTAATGTAGTAACTTTACAGCCGAAACTGGGCAATGTACATGAACAGTTGCTGGAACATGTGCGCGATGCCGATGGCATGATTGGGGCAGGCCGACTGCTCAATTGCGATAATCTGGCACCAGCAACCCGACTTAAAATCATTTCTAGTGTCAGTGTAGGGTATGACAACTATGAAGTTGATTATCTGAATGAAAAAAATATCTATCTGACCAATACTCCACATGTCTTGACTGAAACCACGGCAGATCTGGGATTCACACTGTTAATGGCAGCTGCACGCAAAGTGGCTTATCTGGATCACTGGACCAAACAGGGACAATGGCACCGCACGACACGTGAAGCACAGTTTGGTATGGATATTTTCGGAAAAACGCTGGGGATAATCGGGCTAGGGCATATTGGGGCAGCAGTTGCACGCCGTGGATTTTACGGTTTCAATATGAATATCTTGTACCATAATCGCCATGAAAAACCGGAATTGGCTCAAGGCCTCAGTGCACAGTATTGCTCTCTGAATGAGCTTTTGCAGCGTTCAGATTTCGTGGTGGTTACCGTGGATTTAAATGCTGAATCAAAAGCTCTGATTGGAGCCGAACAACTGGCACAAATGCAGCCACATGCGGTGCTGGTGAATATCTCCCGTGGGCCTGTGATTGATGAGCAGGCTTTGATCGAAGCTTTAAAAGCCAACCAAATCTTTGCTGCGGGTCTGGATGTTTATGAGAAAGAGCCTTTAAAAGAATCAGAATTATTTGAACTGGATAATGTCATTACCTTGCCCCATGTCGGTTCGGCCACAGTGGCGACACGTCGAAAAATGGCTGAGCTGGCTTATCAGAATCTGGTTGATGTACTTGAAGGGCGGGTGCCACGCTATGTGGTGAATCCTCAAGTGATTGGTTCATCTAAGTAATATTAAATAACATTTTCCTGCATCAATGCTCATTTTTCGATGCTATATTCGAAACAGGTTGAAACTGAATTTTAGAGATTTTTCATTGAAACGTTTGGTATTGGCGTGCGGGTTAGGTCTGTGTGCAACGGCAGGACATAGTGATAATAATTATTTTAATCAGCCTGCTGCACAATTTTCTGTACCGGATATTGGTGCGGGCGTCGGATTGATCGATCAGCAAAAAGAACAAATGATCGGCGAAAAGGTCTATCGTCAAGTCCAGAAACAAATGCCTGTGATTCAGAATCCATGGCTTGAAGATCAGTTGCTTTCCGTATTTTCCCATATTCTCAGTCAGACCAAATTACAGCAACCGATTGGTTTAATGCTAATCAATGATCCGCAAATTAATGCTTTTGCAGTACCCGGTGGGTTATTTGCCCTAAATGCGGGTTTGATTAATTCTGCTCGAAATACGGATGAAGTGGCAGGGGTGATGGCACATGAAATTGCACATGTCACACAACGTCATTACAGTCGTTCGCAAGAAACCTTTAAAGGACAAGGACTGTTGGCCCTAGCAGGGATTCTGGTGGGTGCATTAGTCGCTTCACAGGCAGATGGTGATGCCGGTGCAGCAGTGATGATGGGTTCTCAGGCAGCACTACTGGATCAGCAATTAACTTATAGCCGTAATCAGGAACGTGAGGCGGACCGGATCGGAATGCAATATATGTATGCTGCCGGATACAGTCCGCACAGTATGGCGGATTTCTTTGAAGTGATGCATCGTTCCACTAGCCGTTTAAGCTTTATGCCTGATTTCTGGCTGACGCATCCTCTAACTACTGAGCGTATGAGTGAAGCACGTTTGCGCGCCAATCAGCTGCCTGCGGTTAAGCGTAATTTAAATGATCAGGATTTTGAAATCATTAAATGGTATACACGGGTACTGTCACGTCAGACTACTGAACAACAGCTCAACTTAATGGTGCAACGTAATGATTTTCCTGGTCAGCTGGCTTTAACGGCTTATCAGCTTCAACAGGGAGATTTTCAGGCGGCACAAACCGCACTGGATCAAGCCAAAAAGCACAATAAAATGCATCCTTTGCAGGTGTTATTTCAGACTGATATTTATCTGGGGCAAAATCAGCTGGATAATGCGCTAAAAAGCATTAGTTCAGCCGCACGGATCATGCCGGAAAACCGTGCTTTAAATTATAAATATGCTGAAACCCTGATTCGTGCTAAACAGCCTGATCAGGCCAGAACGATTGTGCAGCGCTTTTTAAATAGCAATACCCGTGATGTTAGTGGCTGGAGATTAATGCAACTGGCAGCGAATGCAGCACCTGATTCATCGATAAAAGCCGCGAATGTCTTGCGTTATCGGGCTGAAGTGGAGTACTGGTCAGGCTATGAAGAAACTGCGATTAAGTCCTTAATACATGCTCAACGCATCAGCAAAGGCAATCAGTCTTTATCGGCAACGATTGGCCAGCGTTTAAAACAGATGCAGCAAACGCGACAGTTTAAAATTTAAGTCTATTTTTCTAATGATTTTTAGCTTCAGTAGATATAGCCGAAGTTCACTAAATCACGCTACAATCCGGGCAAAGCTAAGTTGTCTATTTTAATTATTTTATGAAAAAAATATTATTGGGTTTATTGATATTGGGGTACGGCGGTAATGTATTGGCGGCTAGTGCAGCAGAATACGTACAGTCCGTTGAGCAGATTAATGCTGATTATCAAAAAGAATCACGCCAGTTTTTAAAAGGTTTAAATCCACAGCAGCAGGGTTTTAGCGCATCGCAGAATCAGCAGTTTTGCGCGATTGTGCAGCGCTATGTGGATCGTTTATATAAAGCGGCAGACCAGAACCGGGCTTATCTGGATCGTCAGTATCAAAATGTAGGCAAGCAGGATGTCATACTGCAGGTAAAATCTTCAAAAGAGATGCAGTTGCTGAAACGTTATAATGTGGATTGTAATTTACAGTAAGAATAAATAAGAAAATGCTGAGAACTGTCCGGAATGGAGGCAGTTCAACGCAGATTTAGATTTGAAATATAATGGGGGAATTAAGCAAGTTTTGCTTTAATTTTTGCTGAAACTTGTGCAGGATCGGCGCGCCCGGCTATGAGCGGACGCAGAGAATTCATCACCTTACCCATATCTTTCATGCTAGTAGCTTGTTGCGCTTCAATTATTTGCGCAATCAGGGAATCAAGTTCTTCCTCAGTCATAGCTTCTGGTAGAAATTGAGAGAGAACCTCAACTTCGGCTTGTTCCTTACTAGCTAAATCACCTCGACCAGCGCCTTCAAAGGCTTTGATCGATTCTTTACGTTGTTTAATTTGCTTTTCAATGACCGCAAGAACTTGAGCGTCGTCAAGTTCTTTACGCTCATCGACTTCGATTTGCTTAATTGCTGCTTGCAGACTACGAATGACCGTCAACTTTGACATATCTTTGGCACGCATGGTGGCTTTCAATACGTCAGTAATCTGGTTTTTTAAAGTAGTCATTATTTATTCCAAGCAGTCAATCACAAATTAATCTTAGTAAAGGCGAGTAGTACGTACTGATTCACGCGCCAATTTCTTTTGGTAGCGTTTAACAGCAGCAGCTTTTTTACGTTTACGTTCTTGAGTTGGTTTTTCGTAGAATTCACGTTTACGAACGTCAGCAAGAACACCCGCTTTTTCGCATGAACGTTTGAAACGACGGATAGCTACGTCTACTGGTTCGCCTTCTTTCAATTTAACTTGTGGCATGAAGAATCCTCATTAAGTTATGGATAAGATCAGGGCCGAATTGCCCTCGATCACAAGTGAAGGTCAGTATTTTACTCATTTACATCTCATATCACAAGTCTATAATAGTTGCTGCAATAGATTTGATACAGGTTATAGGCAGTTTAATGATCGTTTTAGGCTTGGAAACGTCGTGTGATGAAACAGGACTTGCGCTGTATGACAGCGAGTTGGGTTTGCGCGGACAGGTGCTGTACAGCCAGATTAAACTGCATGCTGAATATGGCGGCGTCGTACCAGAACTGGCTTCGCGCGACCATGTGCGTAAACTCATTCCCTTATTGAATGAACTGCTTGAACAAAGTGGCATAAAAAAAACTGAAATTGATGCGGTGGCTTATACCCGTGGTCCGGGCCTGATGGGCGCGTTAATGACTGGCGCACTGTTTGGTCGGACTTTGGCCTTTGCCTTAAATAAACCGGCAATTGGTGTGCACCATATGGAAGGTCATATGCTGGCACCATTACTTTCTAAAACGCCACCAGAATTTCCATTTGTGGCATTACTGGTGTCTGGTGGTCACTCACAGCTCATGGCCGCTTATGGCATTGGACAATATGAATTACTCGGTGAATCGATTGATGATGCGGCGGGTGAAGCATTTGATAAAGTTGCGAAAATGATGGGTCTGCCATATCCGGGCGGCCCGAATATTTCCAGACTAGCTGAGCAGGGCGATCCGAACGCCTTTGCTTTCCCACGTCCAATGCTGCATCAAGGTTTGGAGTTTTCATTCAGTGGTTTAAAAACTGCAGTTTCTGTTCAAATGAAGAAACTCGGTGAAGAAAGACGTGATGCAGATATCGCTGCGAGCTTCCAGGAAGCCATTGTCGATACACTGGTGAAAAAATCAGTGAAGGCATTGAAACAGACTGGCTTAAAACGTCTGGTGATTGCAGGTGGTGTAAGTGCCAACAAGCGTTTACGTGAACGCCTGGAAGCTGATTTGGCGAAAATCAAAGCCACCGTGTACTATGCAGAACCTGCACTGTGTACCGATAATGGTGCGATGATTGCCTTTGCGGGTTATCAACGTCTAAAAGCAGGACAACAAGATGGCTTGGCGGTGACCACAACTCCACGTTGGCCAATGACAGAATTGACGAATCCAGCCGAAGCTTGATTTAAAGATTCAGGATGAAGAAAAGGGGCCTTAAGCCCATTGCTGTCCCACAATTTTTCACAAGAGGAAGCTCAAATGAACTTCCTCTTGTTTTATGGGTATTTTATCGGGTGAAAATAAAGCTTTTAAAGTTCTTCTTTCAAACAAATTCACTTGAATTATTCTGAGTAAACGTTGAACTGTCCAACCTGTTTTTCCTAAATGTTGAGCGAAACTCACCAATAAATAGGCGATCATCGCAATCCAGATTTGTGTCTGAATTGC